>JBEEMM010000071.1:0-7299 GCA_041192685.1 Bacteroidota bacterium
ATGATGGGGTCAAGCAAACCGGTGGGGCGAATCAGCTGCTCCACCACGACTCCCTCGGAGCGCTGCAGTTCGTAGTCCGCAGGAGTAGCCGAAACATAGATGGTTTGGTTTTGCAGCTGCTCAAATTCCGCAAACATGAGCGGCCTGTTGTCCATAGCGGCGGGAAGTCGGAATCCGTATTCGACCAAATTTTCTTTGCGGCTCCGGTCGCCTCCATACATAGCCTTTACCTGCGGCAGGGTGACATGGCTTTCGTCGACGATGACCAAAAAATCCTCTGAAAAGTAGTCGAGCAGGCAGAACGGACGTGTGCCTGGTTCGCGTCCGTCGAGGTAGCGCGAGTAGTTCTCGATCCCAGAACAGTACCCCAATTCCCGAATCATTTCGAGGTCAAAGACGGTTCGTTCCTCGAGTCGTTTTGCCTCGAGGTGGCGACCCATTTGGGTAAAATGCGCGATTTGCGCTCCGAGATCCAGCTCAATACTCTTTATTGCGGAGTTGAGCATGTCGGGAGTGGTTACAAACAAGTTGGCCGGGAAGATGCGAAGGTGTTCCATTGCGCCCTGCCGTTCGTTCGCGACCGGATCCCACTGCTCGATGCGTTCGATTTCGTCGCCCCAAAATAGGATGCGGTAGAATATGTCGCCGTAGGCCGGGAACACGTCTACGGTGTCGCCCTTGACCCTAAAGTTGCCGCGCTTGAATTCCCCTTCGGTTCGGCTGTAAAGAGCCTGCACTAGGGAGTGCAAAAACTTTTGACGGCTAATTTTTTGCCCGGAACTAATCTGAACCTGCTGGCTTTTGAAGGCTTCGGGGTTCCCCATGCCATAGAGGCAGCTTACGGAGGCAACGACCAGCACATCACGCCGTCCGCTTAAAAGGGATGAGGTGGTCGAGAGCCTGAGCTTTTCGATTTCTTCGTTGATGCTAAGGTCTTTCTCGATGTAGGTGCCCGAACTCGGCATGTAGGCTTCGGGCTGGTAGTAGTCGTAGTAGCTGACGAAGTACTCTACGGCGTTGTCCGGAAAAAACGACTTAAATTCCTGGTATAGTTGGGCCGCTAAGGTTTTATTGTGCGAAAGCACCAGGGTGGGGCGCTGCACGCGTTCTACCACGTTGGCCACACTAAAGGTCTTTCCTGACCCGGTAACTCCCAGAAGCGTTTGGTTTCGCTCTCCTTCGAGTACTCCACGCGTTAGCGCATCGATGGCCTTGGGCTGGTCGCCCGTGGGTTTGAAGGTGCTTTGAAGCCGAAATCCACCGTCTGACCCGTTGACAACCAATCCGGTTGTGCTAAGGATCTTGCCGCCGTGGTTTTGAGGACGGCCTTCCATCGTTTATGCTTTGGCGCGGTCCTCTCCGCTCTCGGGGGCTAAGCTGCTGGCGGTTTTGGCGCGCTCCGCTTTTTGATACTCCGCAAAGGCTTTCTCGGCAACCTCAAGTTCTTTGCGAGCTTGTTCCACCTTGTTCAAGGCGTCCTGCACGATGGGACTGTCGGGCTTGGCGTACTGAAAAAAGCCCATGTTATTCTCCATTTGCGCAAACTTGCGTCGAGCCAACTCAAGAGCCTGGCGGGCCGATTGCATGCCCTGAGCCTGGCGGTAGGCTACCTGCTTCACGGCTCGTTCCTCGCCATGGGCACCCCGCAAACTATCAAAAAATACGTTTCCTGCAGCGCGGAATCGAGCCCAAAGTTCGTCGGTGGCCTTTTTGGGCGCGAAACCGGAGTCCTTCCACTCCTGCTGAAGCTGCTTCATTTCTTTTGAAGCCTCAGCAAAGTCCGTTCGCTGTGCGAGTGCTTCTGCCTTCAAGACAATTTGCATCTTCACGTCCAGGGCATTCTTAAGCAGCTTTTTGCGGTCGCGGTAGAAGGTGCTGCGCTCCTTGTAGGCCCAGCGATCAACGGCCTTAAACCGGTTCCACAGCTCGTCGCTGGGTCCGCCAAAGGTTCGACCAATCTTGCCCAACTCAGTGCGAAGCTCATTGAGTTTTTCGGTGACCTGCTCCCAGGCTTTATGGCTGGTTGGCAGGGTTTCCCGCAGCGCTTCGGCCTCGGCAATTTTTGCAATTTTGGCCTCGAGCCTCTGCCCATTCTGGGCTTTCTGCTCGTCGAACTTAATGCGACGCTTCTCATGCAGTACCGCAGAGGCAGCCTTGAATTCTTCCCAAAGCGGCTCCTTTTGGTCCAGGGAGACGGGCCCAATTTCCTTCCAAGCCGTATGAATGTGCTGTAGTTCTAGCCCCACGC
The DNA here is from genome assembly GCA_041192685.1 of Bacteroidota bacterium. Classification (GTDB taxonomy): domain Bacteria; phylum Bacteroidota; class Bacteroidia; order Flavobacteriales; family Schleiferiaceae; genus TMED14. Next base: position 2,249 of record JBEEMM010000071.1, read on the forward strand.
TGGCGGACCAATTCTTGGTAGAAAGCTCCTGAATTGCGCGAATCAGCATCTCCTTGGCCTCCTTGTTGACTTTATAGTCCATCTCGCGGAGCTCCTGGCTCAAGCGGAGGTTGTCGTAGAATCGGTCCACCAAGAAGCGGAAGGTCGCATTCAGGTCGCGAGCGTCCTCTGCCGGTACCGGACCAACGTCCTTCCAGCGATCAAAAATCGATTTGAACTTAGTATAGGTATTGCGGTCGGGCAGGTCTTCGTTGCCAGAGAGCGCCTTGAGCTCACTGACAATCGCTTTTTTGAGGTCCAGGTTGACCGTCAGGGCAAGTGTTTGCTCCGACCTCCAAGCGGTCCGACGCTTTTTGAATTCGTTGAAGGTCTCAAAAAAGGATTCGCGAATTTTTTGCTCAAACCTAAAGTCCATAGCCACTCCGCCTTCGGCCACGAATTTATCCAGCGCATTTTGGCGCACTTCGTCAAGGCGCGGGAGTAGGGTATTGCGAAGGGCCAGCATGGGCAGCCGTGCCTCGGCAATGGGCACTTCACGCAGAACTCGCGCGGCCTCCGCCACAAGGGCTTCGTCGCTGAGTTCGCTGTAGTCCGCCTGATGGTCTTCGTGGGCTTCGCGCTCTTCTTCGGTATGGCTGTCGGACTCCTCAATAGCCATAGGTGCATCAAGTTCCACGGGCGCATCAAGTTCCACGGGCGCGTCAGGGGTCGCGGGCGCGTCAGCTGCAGAAAGGGTAACTTCTTCGGCCACAATTTCAGCCTCTTCTGGTTCGGATTCTACCGACGGAACGTCCTGTACTGGGGCTTCGGCGGCGGGAGCATGCTCCAGTACCGTCAATTCTTCGGCCGGTTCTTCTAACTCGGTGGCTAAATCGACAGACTCAAGTTCGTTTGTAACCTCGGACTCAAGGGGCTCTGAGCCATTGGGCTCTAAAGCTTCCTCATTAGTCTTGAGTGTGTTAACTGCCTCTTGGGCCTCGGGCGTACTCCCTTCGAGGGGATTTTGGGTATCTTCCACCATGGTGTATGGCTTAATGGGTTGAAATGGGCCTCAAAAGTCGGCTATACCGAGCATACTCGACCAATAATCCCAAGCTTTTTTTGCCTGCATCTCCAACATTGGCATTCCATTGAGCACTTGGGCCCCTGCCTGGGCAGCCTGAACCTCAAAAAGACTGGGTTTGTCGCCATAAACAGCGTCCATAGCCCATCCGCCCTGAAGCTTGGGCCAAACAACCTCAGGAGCAAGCCCAGACTGATTGCCATGACCCAACGAGGTTGCATTTACTACCAAATCGGGCTGGGGGGCTTGAGCCGTGGCAGAAAAGGGCATTTGGTTTAAACCAAAAAAATCGGATCGAGGCGTTCGAGCAAAAACAAGGACTTCAAAGCCGCGCTCCATCAAAGCATAGGCAATGGCCCTTGCCACTCCGCCGTTGCCTAGGAGCCAAACTCGGTGGTGCTGAGGCTGGTAGTTGCCCCACGCGGACTGCCAGGCCAGCCAAAACCCGTCTGCGTCGGTATTGTGGCATTGCCATCCTGATTCGGTGCGGACCAGGCAATTGGTTGCGCCTACTGCTTGGGCCACTGGAGTCCGGTCCAAAACGGCATTCCATACGTCAATTTTGTGCGGAACAGTAGCGTTAAATCCGCTCCAGCCCTTGTCGCGGGCGACTTTGAGCCATTGCACCCAGTCAATCCCGGGCTCGACATCTAAAGTTTGGTAGGACCAATCCTTGCTCTGCGGGTGACCGCTCCATAGCTTTTGATACAGTTCTGGTGAACGGGAGGTTCCCCCGTGAGCCTTAAGCAATCCAAACCGATGCACGGCCTATGATTTGGTGCGCCGAATCTGGGCCCATCGGTCGAGTCCGAGCAGTAAAACAGCACCCAAAAGGGCGGCTGAAACTACTGCAAACCAGGCGATGCTTTGCCCGGTTTCGGCCTGCCAAACCGAGGGAGAGACAGGAACTTCCCAGCCGCTTACAAGGCTTCTGAAGGGCCAAACCTTAATCAAGGAGCCGATGATGAATCCAGTCATTAGCGACACCGTCGCCTGCTCAAAGCGCAAAAAAAGCCAACGAAGCAGACGGCCGAAGGTGAGCAGTCCAATGAGGCAGCCCGAAATAAAAATTCCAACTATGCTTAGTTCGCGATCGTGCAGGGCGTTGAGAATTGGTTCGTAGGCTCCGAGCAGCACGAGGATGAAGGAACCTGAAATACCCGGTAAAATCATGGCGCAGATGGCCAAGAATCCGGCAAAAAAGGTAAAGATTGGAGTTAGCTCTGCGTGGCCCGCCGGCATGGACGACAGCAAAAGCCCAAGTACAACCCCAAGGACGAGCATGAACCAGGCTCCTTTGACGTCTCGAGCAAGCATTTTTAGGCTGGCAACGATGAGTCCGAAGAAAAAACTCCAGACCACCGTAGGGTGCTCGTCCAGGCCCCAAAGAACCAACTTCGAGAGGCTTATAATAGAGACTGCGATGCCCGCAAAAAGACTGAGAACAAACCAGCCGTCGAGAGCCTTCCATGCCCCCGCGACTCCCTCTTTGCGCAGGGCAATCCACATTGGTCCGCCCGCTGCGTGAATGGCGTCGAGCAATCGCTGATAGATTCCCGTGAGGTAGGCAATGGTTCCGCCCGAAACACCGGGAACCACGTCGGCGGCGCCCATGGCGATGCCCTTGAGGAAGGTTATAATAAAATTCATGGGGGCAAAGTTATTCCCTCGGGAGCAACCAAATTTGCGCGACCACGGGGTCAGTGCAAGCCAAGGGGTAGAATTCCATTAGCGCAAGGTGAAAGGGTTCGCCAAAGCGCAACCAGGAATGCTTAATACCTTCGATCGCTGGGGCAAGGTCTGCCGCCAGACTCCATAAGAAGCCAAAATAAATGGCCCACATTTCGGGGTCTTCGGCATAGCGCTGAACGCCGGCCTCGAGCACCGTGATGGCAGAATCCACATGGCTCATTTCGACCAAAATTCCTGCGTATTCCTGAAGGCCACGGGGATTTTCTACCCGAAGTGCATGCAAAATAAGCTGCAGGCTCTTTGCTGCTTCGCGCTGGAGTCCGAGCTGGGTATAAAGATCGTGGGCCACCATGTGGTAGTCCGGATTATCGGGGTCTAGGGCAATGGCCTTTTGAGCATTTTGAACTCCCTTGAGGGCGTTGCCTGCCTCTCCCTGCAAAACGGCAAGCTCAATCCAGGCCTCGTCGAGCTCTTCATCAAGCTCAATAGCTTCTTGAAAGATGCGGAGCGCCTCTGCGCTTCGGTCAAGTGACTGCAAACAGACCCCCTTTCGGTAAAGGGTGTAGCCATTAAGCTCGCTGTGCTCCATCGACTGGGAGTAGTAGTCCAGGGCCTCTGCATACTGCTCTTGGTCTTCGTTGAGGCGGCCAAGGTCAAACAGGGCCGCGCTGAACTTTTCGTCGATGGTTATGGCAAAGCCAAAACTCCGCCCTGCGGCCTCGAGCTGGCCTTGGCGAAACTGCGCTACGCCAAGGTGGTACCACCCGGTCTCGGAATAGGGGTAGTCGTTGAGGTAGTTTTCAAAAAAAGAAAGGGCCTTGTCGTCGCGGTTGGCCATGTCAAAATTGATGGCCAATAAGTAAAGCAAATGGGCATCCTCGGGCTCTTCCTGCAGCATTGCCTTGAGAATTCTGATGGCGTGCAGAAACATGCCCGCTCCCGAATAAATAGAGGCCAGCGTACCTTGAATAGGGAAGGGGTCGTCGGAATTCTGAATCGCCTTGCGCAGCGACTGAATCGCGTCTTGGGTTTTGCCCTGCCGCATCATGAGCATGCCGCGCGCCCACTCGATGTCGGGGTGGTTCGGGCTCAAGCCTTCGGCCCGCTGAATGGCCTCCTGGGCCTCCTCGAGTTGGGAGGATTGAACCAAGTAGCGCGCCATTTTTGCTGCAAATACCGTGGCGTAGGGGTGCTGGGCTCCGCCCATGTCAATGGCCTTGCGGGCACGCTGTAGTTGGCCTGTTTCGAGGTAGTAGTCGGTTATTTCTTCAAATTCCTCCACATCAAAAAACAGCAGGGAGTCGTCGCGCAGGGCTTGCTCAAAGCGTTCAATTAGGGGGTCAGAGTCGCTGTTGTTCATCAGGCATAGTAAACCTAAGCAATTTTAGGGCGGATTTTGAGTCGATTTTTGCGCGTTGTTAACCGCGTTATTCACCGCATAGCATTGCGGCCGGCCTGGGTTCTACCTTTGCGGTAACACAAAAACCTCGCCATGACTCTAATCGCATCGGTATCAGGAATTCGCGGAACCATTGGGGGAGCCGTGGGCAGCAACCTAACTCCTCTGGATGCCGTGGCATTTGCCAGCGCATACGGCCAGTGGCTGCGGGTTCAGTCCGGCAGCGACCGCCGACTTCGGGTTGCCCTTGGTCGCGACGCACGCACCTCGGGCGAGGCCCTGAGCGACCTGGTAGTTTCTACGCTGCGCTTTCAGGGAATCGATGTGCTCGACCTCGGACTCTCTACCACCCCAACCGTTGAAATGATGGTTACCTGGGAAGGCTGCGACGGAGGCATTATTCTCACCGCTTCGCACAATCCCGGGGAGTGGAACGCCCTGAAGCTTCTCAACGCGCGGGGTGAGTTCCTGAGCGCCGAGGATGGCGCCAAGATTCTAAAAGCCCGAGAAGAGGGCAATTTCAACTTTGCCCCAGTGTCTGAGTTGGGCCATAGAATCGCCGTGCAAGACGGCATTGAGCGGCACATACAAGCTATTTTAAATCTTGACTTAGTTGATGTTGAGGCCATTAGGGCGAGCGGATTTTCTGTTGCGGTCGATGCCGTAGCTTCCACCGGCGGAATCGCAATACCCATGCTCCTCAAGGCATTGGGCGTGGCGCGCATCGAGGGCCTGCATTGCGAGCCCACGGGGCATTTTCCGCACAATCCAGAACCCTTGCGCAAGCACCTCGACGAGATCTGCGCCCTTGTTCCTGAAACGAAGTGCGACCTGGGAATCGTCGTCGATCCCGACGTCGACCGCTTGGTCTTTGTCAGCGAAGACGGTGAGCTCTTT
>JBEEMM010000072.1:0-7295 GCA_041192685.1 Bacteroidota bacterium
CCCTCGCCTACTCCAATGTAGCGAAGGGGCACCCTGAGTTTTTCTGCGATGGCCAGCACTACTCCGCCTCGGGCTGTTCCGTCCATTTTGGTCAAAATCAGGCCCGTTAAGGGCGTCACCTTCGAGAATTCAAGAGCTTGATTCACCGCATTCTGGCCTGTGGACGCGTCGAGAACAAGCCAGGTCTCGTGGGGTGCACCCACCACGACTTTCTCCATTACTCTACGAATCTTACCCAGTTCGTTCATCAAATTAACCTTGTTGTGAAGCCGGCCTGCGGTGTCCACCAGCACAACGCCTCCGCCATTGCGGACTCCCGCCTCTACTGCCGCATAGGCAACCGCTGCAGGATCGGTATTCATGCCCTTCTCGACGAAGGTGGCTCCCGAACGGTCGGCCCAAATCCTGAGTTGGTCTACTGCCGCAGCGCGGAAGGTGTCTGCTGCGCCCAATACCACCGCATGGCCTTCGCTACGGAATTTCTTGGCAAGCTTTCCTACGGTAGTGGTTTTGCCTACGCCGTTGACCCCGACCACCAGAACTACCATGGGCTGACCTGAAGGGATTTCCACCGGCTTGATTGTGGCCCATTGGGCAAACTGATCGGCCAATTCGTTTCGAATGAGCTCTTTAAGACCCTCTTCGTCGACGTACTTATCTTTGGCTACCCTTGCCTCGACCGCCTCTACCAGCCTTACCGATGTTTCGACTCCCACGTCGGCCGAAATCAGCGCTTCTTCAAGGGCATCGAGGGTCGCGGAGTCCACAACCGATTTGCCGCCAAACAATTTGCTGATTCCAGCAAAAAGGGCTTCCTTGGTTTTAGCGAGTCCAAACAATGACATACGTTAAGATATAAAAAAACCGCTCGTGGAGCGGTTTATAATTGGTTTTGATCGAGAACTAGGCCTTAAAAAAATTAGGCACATCGTCTTTAACCATAATCTTCTCTTCGAAGCCGTAGCCACCGCTAGAGGTTTTAACGACCTTAATAGCCCGTGCGTAGGTAATACCACCGGCTTTCTTGAGGGTTGCAACTACTTTCTTTGCCATTTCGTTTACTTAATTTCTTTGTGAACAGTCATGCGCTTTAGTACGGGATTAAATTTCTTAATCTCCATACGGTCGGGCGTGTTTTTCTTATTCTTAGTGGTGATGTAGCGTGACGTTCCTGCCATGCCTGACTCTTTGTGCTCAGTGCACTCGAGGATCACCTGTACGCGGTTGCCTTTTTTTGCCATGATTCTTTAGGATTAAAGCGGAACGTTGCCGTTGACGCGGGCCTCAGCCAAAACGGCCTCAATACCCTTCTTGTTAATGGTCTTAAGAGCGGCAGCTGAGATGCGCAGGGTGACCCACTTATCTTCAGCAGCGATATAAAACTTTTTGCGCATCAAATTGACATTGAAGGTGCGCTTATTTTTTTTGTTAGAGAACGACACATGGTTACCAACCATGGCCTTCTTACCGGTAATCTCGCAAACTCGTGACATAATCGCGCAGTGTTAATCTTTTTACCGTTCTGCAACGGGAGTGCAAATGTACAGCGGATTTATCAATGTATCTAAGGTGCGTCGGCTAAAAATCCCCTCAATCTACCTAAAACCTCTAAAACGGATTTGCGAACACTGCGTTCTCGATGGTCTCCCATCTGAAAACGGGCAGCCCAATCTACTCCTGGCCCACTCACTGCAAGCCACACGGTGCCCAAGGGCTTAGCCGCAGAACCTCCGTCGGGACCCATAACTCCGCTGCTTGCAAGACCCCAATCTGCGTTGAGGCGCTGGCGAGCTCCGCGAGCCATGGCGCGCACCACTTGATCGCTGACCGCGCCGTGCTGAATAAGGTCCGCCTCAGGCACGCCAAGAAGCTGAACTTTCGCCTCATTGGCGTAGGCTATGATTCCACCCTGAACGTACTGCGACGACCCCGGGATCCTCGTGAGCAGGGCTGCGATGGACCCTCCCGTGCAGCTCTCAGCCGTGGCAACCGTTTGGCCGCAAGCCTTGAGCAGTTCGCCCACCACCTCTTCGATGCTTAAAATGTTCTCGGCAAAAATATCGCGACCAAGCAGGGTGCGCAGGCTGGCCGAAGCATCCTCGAGCAGCAGGTGGGCAGCGTGATCGCTGGCGGTGCGGGCGGTCAGGCGCAGCTTGACAATTCCCGGCGAAGGCAAATAGGCCAAGCTGAGGCCCTCGGCGAGACTGTATTCCCAATCGACAATGCGCTCGGCAAGTTCCGACTCCGGAATGCCCTGAACCATAAAAAACCGGTGCTCAATGTGGGCATCCGACTCGGCCCTGATGCGCGGCAAAACATGGGATTCCATGATGTGCTTCATCTCAAAAGGAACTCCGGGAATACTCACGAATCGCTGGCCTTGGCGCTCAAAGAGCATTCCTGGTGCCGTTCCTACGGCGTTGGGCAGCCACTCGCAAACGTCGGGGATCTCTGCCTGCTCTCGGTTTAAGGCACCCGGCACCCGGCCCATCCGGGCAAACAAAGCTTCAATATGGCTGTAGATTTCAGGATGATAAACTAGTCGCCCCCCGAAGAAGTCGTTTAAAATGCCCTTAGTCAAGTCGTCTTGGGTCGGACCAAGCCCGCCCGTTATGATGACCCACTGGGTATCGGCCATTACGGCATTCAGTGCAGCAAGCACGTCGTCCACTCGGTCGGCCACCACGGTCTTGCGGCGCAGGGTAACCCCTAATTCCGACAAACGCTCTCCAATCCAGGCAGAATTCGAGTCGATCGTTTGACCCAGAAGAAGCTCGGTTCCGATTGCAATTACCTCAGCCTGCACGCTCTATTGAAGGCGTTTTATGCTGCAGCCAACGTTCTTGGTCTGCGCTACCGGCACTGGTTTGCGGCCTACCATGGCAATCATGGCATCCTTGAGCCAGGTTTTTTTTACTTTTTTTGCGGAATCTACGTTGTCGTCAATGGCCCCTAGGTAAACCAAGGTCTGGGTCGCGTCAAACAAAAAGACGTGTGGAGTCGTCCGTGCGCCAAAGGCGTCGGCAAGCTTGTGGTCCTGGTCAAGCAGGTAAAGGGCTTGGTACTTGTACTTTTTGGCGCGAGCACGCATCTCCTCAATCGACTCACCCTGAGCTCGCTTGGCCTCGTTGGAATTGATAAAGGCTATACCCACTTTGAGCTTGCCTGCCAGCGCGACGATTTCTCGGTACCTCCCCTCCCATCCTTCGGACTTGGGACCATTACCCACAACAAAAGGACAGGTATTGCTCGTGAAAATTACCAGAAGGCCCTGCTCAGTAGCCACGCTACCAAGGGCAATAGAGGCGTCGTCTTCTCGAGTCGCGTTGGCCAGCTCAAGACCTGCCATGGGCAAAGTGGCGCCGAGTTCGATGGTTGTCGGTAGTTTTTGAGCGAAGGCTACTGCGGTCGTTAGACCCACGATGAGGGAGAGGATTTTTTGCATACTGCAAGGTATAACAGCAACAGAAGGCAACGAACAGAGTATGCCACCTATTCCGCAAGAAATTGTGCCGTAAAGCCAATAGAGAAATTACCTTTAAAGGCTTTAAAAAAGGCTTCGAAGCCCCAGTCAGTCCGCAGCATGCGAATACTTCTATCTCCGTCAAAATCAATGAATGCCATTGGGGCTCCAGCCGCCAACCAGCATGCTCCCCTAATAGACTCTGCGGCTCTTTTAGCCGAGCGAGTCCGCAGTCAAACTATAGACTGGGCGGCCTTCTATGGTTGTAGCCCGCGGCTTGCCCAGCAGGCTAAAGAGCAATGGGACCTCTGGAACCCCGCTTCGCTTGGGACTCAAGCTGCCTTCACCTTCACGGGAGAGGCTTTTGGCCGGCTTAAACCCGAAACCTGGACTGCGCCAAACCGGGCTCAGGAACGGCTCAGAATCCTCTCTGGCTTGTACGGAATCCTTAGGCCGCAGGATGGTGTTTTACCCTACCGGCTCGACCTTGGGCAAAGCCTTGAGGGCAAACGAATCACTCACTACTGGAAGGATTCCGTGACCGACTGGTTGCTGCATGATGCCGGCAAGTCTGCCGTTCTGAACTGCGCCAGCGAAGAATACACAGAAGGGATCGATTCCGCAAAATTTTGGTGGATTGATTTGGTTTTTCTTCAGAACGTCAAAGGGAAGATTCGATCGGTTTCTGCGCTCAGCAAGCAGGCAAGGGGTGCGATGGCTCGGTTTCTAGCAAACCATTCAAGCAGCAACCCCGAGGCAGCACAAACGTTTAAAGACGAAGGCTACGCATTTTTTAGGGAAGAGTCGAACGAAAGCCGCTGGGTATTTGTTCGCAAGTAATGCTGCACGTAGTTTGGTTAAAACGGGATTTGCGCTGGGAAGCCCTAGCCCAAGCTTTGGTTGTCGCTTTTGAAGCGTCCGCTCGAGAAGTTGCGCAGGGCCAAATGTTTGGTTTTGCGGCCGTCCACCCGCTCGCGCCACATTTTAAACGACGAGGCCTTCATGTGGTGCCGCATTAGGGCCCTGACCTCGTTCTCCCGAAGGCCAAACTGCGCATAGATCGCATCAAAGGTCGTGCGATCTTCCCATGCCATGGCGATTATCCGGTCAATGTCGGTATCGTTTAATCGTTTTACGGAGTCTGGTAAAGCCATAACCTCATAACTCCAAAGCAGTTCCAATGGTTCAGTTGAACAGCACGCTCGAACTTGTGGAATTTTAAATTCTAAGGTGCACAGGCTTAACTTAGGCTTCTCAAAAAATGCCAAAAAACACATACCAATTATGAACGACCTTATTCAAGCGGGAGCATTCCTCGTTGACGTGCGCACTGAAGAAGAATTCCAATCCGGCCATGTCGAAGCATCGGTAAACATTCCCCTCGACCAAGTGGCCGACCGCATTGAGGAGTTTGAGGGCAAGAATGCTATTATTGTTTTTTGCCGGAGCGGAGGCCGCAGTGGCATGGCCAAGGCCATTTTAGCTCAGGCGGGAATCGGCAACGTTACCAACGGCGGCACCTGGCAAGACGTCAAAGCGCTAATTGATTAAAAATAGAGACCTCATGTGGGAATTCGTCATCAATCCCTGGCCTTTTTCTTAGCACTCGGGGGATTCCATTGCCATTACAATGCTTGCGGTACTTCTCTTGAGGCGGAGCTTTATGCTTTCTAGCAACCTTTGGACCCTTTGCGCCATCGCTGCCAACCGGCAAAACACGTACTTTCACTTTGACCGAAAAAAGCAAGCCTTGAACCTCGTTTATTTGGCAGGAGCGTTCGTCGACGACTACCTCACTTGCTTCTTACTTTAACACCTATACCCTTAGAAAGTGACTTTGCGCGAAGCCCACGAGGGCGACCTTGAATTCCTGCAGCGCATCACCCAGACTGCGGGCTGGCTCGCCAACATTGGGCCGCGAGGGACCGAAACCATTGAAGGAACACGCGCCTACCTCGAGCGGAGCTTTCTGACACCCTACCGCACCAATGGCTGCGGCCTGTGGGTCATCGAACTCGACGGACCCGCCGTGGGTCTTAGCGGCATCGTCGTGCGCCCGGGCAACGAGTTTCCCGATCTGGGCTACGCTCTGCTCCCCGAATTTGAGGGGCGCGGAATCGCTACCCTCGCTGGCCAACGCGTCCTTCAGTGGGCTTCCGAATCCAATCGCTGGACCCACCTCGACGCTTTTACCATGCCCCATAACGAGGCATCCAACAACGTCCTTCGGCGGCTCGGATTCGAAGACCTCGGAATTGTGCATCTTGAGGCTTTCCAAGGTGAACCCTCGCAGCACTGGCGAAAATTGCTTACTAGCTAATAGGTACGTCAGCCAAGGAGCTAGTTCACCAGTACCAACACCTCAAATGCCGCCATTGCCATGGAGGTTCCCAGAGATTTGGATTCCGCACGAAGTGCATCGGTCCAATCGGTTTCGCGCAACGCGGTCGGGAGGTTATAGGTTACCGCTGCTGCGCGCGTATTGATTATCACGAGTACTCGCTCGCCGTCAAGCTGGCGTTCAAAAGCCAAAATACTGGGGTGAGAATAAGGCTTGAGCGAACCGTAGCGAAGGGCATCGTGCTTTAGGCGCAAGGCAAAAAGAGCGCCAAATAGCTCCTGCAAACCCGGATTAGCCGACCAGTTGACGGGGTCTTTGGCAAAAAAACTTTGGGTTCCAGTCACGCCAACCTCTTGACCGGTATATATCAGCGGAACCCCGCCCATCAGCACCGCAGCCGCCTGGGCGGCGTAGGACGCTTCGACACTGCCAAACAGCGTCACCGGAGTTGCATCCCATGCAGACTGGTCATGGTTGGTCGCGAAGCGAAGGCGGATCGCGGGCGAAGCATTGGCCTCGGCGGTGTTCGCCGCAAACAAATTGGTTGCTGAGGCTTGGGCTGTTCCAAAAACTTGCTGCAGCTGGTAGTTCCAGTTCCCGCCGTAAATCAGGGGCATTCCGGCCGCATAGTGATCCCTGCGCTCGCCCTCGGTTAAAAACAGCAGCTTGCGGTCGGTAATTCCCTTGAGGCTGTCCATTGCGGACTTCCAAAACGCAAAGGGAACATAGTCCGCCGCATCAAAGCGGAATCCGTCGATTCCCACGTCAAAAACCCAGAACTTCATTTCGTCAATCATGGCGACGTGCAGAGCGGGGTTTGCGTAGTTCAGGTCGGCGACATCCTGCCAATTGGTTCCGGCCGGATGAATGATGCTGCCCGCTGCATTAGTAGTGTACCACTCGGGGTGCGCTGTGAGCCAAGGGTGATCCCAGGCGGTGTGGTTGGCAACCCAATCAATGATGACCGAAATTTTGCGCTCGTGTGCCTCGGCGATCAGCGTTTTGAGGTCTGCCATGGTCCCATACTCGGGATCAATGGACTGGTAGTCCGCCACACAATAGGGCGATCCCACCGATTTAAGTTCGCCCATTTTGAATACCGGCATAAGCCAAAGGGTATTGACATGCATGGACTTTAACCGATCCAAGTCGGCAGTTATACCAGCGATGTTGCCCGAGGCCGAGTGGGCACGCGGGTTCACTTCATAGAGCAAGAGGTCTTGGGGGTCTACCACGTCGGTCAGCGAATTCCAGGGTTGGGGTTGGGGGTCGGGGCGGCAGGAAGCCAAAGAGGCAATCAAGAAGCACCAAATTAAAAGTTTATTCCATTTCACTGCACGTAAAACTACAGGGTAATCGACCTTTACCGCCATGAATTCTACTGATGTGAAAAAATGGAAGATGCTCTTGCTCAATTGGCTCTTCGTATACCCCCTGATCAACGTGATCATTCCAGTGGTCTTCCCCCTGACCGACGGCTGGCCAATGCTA
>JBEEMM010000073.1:0-7292 GCA_041192685.1 Bacteroidota bacterium
CCCCTGTGCGTCTTTGACATAGAGTCAACGGGTGTGAACGTGGTGCAGGACCGCATCGTAGAGCTATGCGTGCTGCGAATCCAGCCAGACGGCAGCGAAACCGTGAAAACATGGCGGGTGAATCCGGGCATTCCAATCCCTGCGGTCGTTACCGAAATTCACGGAATCAGTGATGCTGACGTAGCCGATGCTCCCGCTTTTGACGGAATCTTGCCGGAACTCATACCCATGCTTCAGGGCAGCGACCTGGTGGGCTACAACAGCAATAAGTTTGACATTCCCCTGCTGGCCGAGGAACTCCTGCGCGCAGGAAGCGATTTTGATTTGAGCCAATGCCGGAGTATTGATGTGCAAAACATTTTTCATAAAAAGGAGCAGCGCACCCTCGTTGCGGCACTCAAGTTTTATTGCGAATCCGACCTGGTGAATGCCCACAGTGCCGAAGCAGACGTTAGGGCGACCTATGAGGTTCTAAAAGCCCAGCTCTTGCGCTACGAAGACCTGCCAAAAGACGTTGCAGCCCTGAGCGACTTCAGTACGATGAATAAAGCAGCAGACTTCGCTGGCTTCATAACCTACGACAGCGAGGGTCAGGAGCAGTTCAGCTTTGGGAAGTACAAGGGGCAGCGCGTGAGCCACGTGCTCTCCAAGGATTCCGGATACTACTCCTGGCTGCAGAACGCTGACTTCCCGCTGTTTACGAAGAAAATTCTGACAGCGATACGCCTGCGAATGCGATGAAAATTGTCTGCGTTGGCCGCAACTATAAGGCCCATGCTCTGGAACTCGGCAACGGTGTGCCCGAGGAACCGGTTATTTTTTGCAAGCCCGATTCCGCCCTGCTTCCTCCGCGTAACCCCTTTGTGATTCCACCCTGGACCCAGGACGTGCACCATGAAATCGAATGGGTTTTGCGCGTAGGAAAAGTGGGTAAGTTCATCGAACCACGCTTCGCGTACCGCTATTTAGATGCCATGACTGTTGGTCTTGACTTCACGGCCCGTGACCTGCAAACGGAACTCAAAAACAAGGGCCTGCCCTGGGAGCGTGCAAAGGGTTTTGACGGCAGTGCGGTTCTTGGAACCTGGAGCCCCATGCCTGCCGAACCCATGGATCATCAAATCCGCCTTGAGAAGAATGGCGAAACGGTGCAAAGCGGCAATACTCGCGATTTTTTGACCTCCCTCGAAGACCTAATTGCCTTCATCAGTACCTACTTCACCCTCAAAAAAGGCGACCTAATTTTTACTGGTACTCCGGCCGGAGTTGGGCCCGTGAAGCCCGGCGATGCGCTAGAGGGGTTTTTGAATGACGATTCAAGGCTACGGCTGAACATTCGATAGAAAAACACTCCGCTAGTTCTCGTATATTTGAAGTTCTTGGGATTCCCAAAAAGAGCAAAGAATGCACGATATGAGACACTTAGTAAGCCGCATTGGCTTGGTTGCCATAGTTAGCATTGTGCTGAATTTCAGCGCAAAAGCACAGATAACTACCGTTTACAGTGAGGATTTTGACTCACCCCCGCACAACGTCACCACCTTTCACACCCAGCCTGGTCCTACTCCGTTCTGGAACGACACTAGCGCATTAAGCGTGAGCGGAACGCACAGCTACCACGCCAATGTACTGCCGCAAGACACCGTTTTCTTTCAGACTTTGGCTTTTTCAACCCTTGGAAATTCCTTTGTTCGACTTTCGTTTGACCACATTGGCAAGATCCACTTTGGCCAACGCGGATACATTAGCGTCTCGACCAACAACGGCCAAACTTGGAGTACCCTCTCGGGAACCCACTACCGGGGAGCGAGCTCAAGCTTTGCAACCCTGGGCTACATCAATGAAATCATGTACGCGAACTCTGCGACCACACCTTTTTGGGGCGGAGCAACTACCGTTGGCCAAGGAATAGCCCCAACCAACGGCTGGTGGTCCAACGAGGTTTTTGATATTTCAAGCATTGCAGGCAGCGGACCCTCAGGCACTGGTACCGGATTTGCCCAGGTTTTGGTGCGGTTTGCCCTTCAATACCGAGTCCCTAGCGGCACGGCCAACACAGCCGGCTGGTTTGTCGATAATTTAAAGGTCGAGGCGGCGCCTTGTGAGCTAATCCCTCCTACCATTAATTGGAACTTGAATCCGCGTAGGGAACCCATTGGAGCGCGCTATCAAGCCTCCGAACAGATTCGCCTGCGAGCCATCGATAAAATTCTGCCCAAGTCAGGAATGGATTCTGTGGTACTGCATTATCGACTCAACAACGGAATTTGGAATTGGCTCAACATGACGGCCATCAACACGGCCAACTGCCCTGACTCCTCGGAGTACACCCATACCTTCAACAACCTGGTGGTGGGAGATACCGTAGATTGGTACGTACTTGCGTACGATTGTGCCTGCGACGAGAACACCGCTCGGTCGCCGTCAACCGCTGCGGCAATTACCTTCAATACCTTTTGGCGCGATCCTTCACCACCTGCGACCTGTGGCCCTGCCTTGCCTAATAGCTTCCCCTATGTGGTTACCCAATTCCCCTACCTTGAGAATTTTGAACAATTCTTCTGGATGTCTGGCACCGGTGCTGGCACCTCCGGTACCCTACACCGAGGAGTATTCCCTTTGGGCAATCCACCGGCAGGACGCAACTACGAAGTCTCTCCCAGCCCACTTACCGCTGGTTTTGGCTGGTCGGTGCGCACGGGGCCACCCGCAACATTTGGAACAGGCCCAGCCGGAGACCATACTACCGGAGGGGGCAAGTACCTCTACACCGAGGCCTCCCAGGGGACCACAGCCAACAATACCCTGTTCATCACACCCTGCTTTAAGCTTGATAACCTTGGCAACGCCGCCGCAGAATTCTACTACCACCGCTTTGGAACGCACATGGGCAACCTGCGTATTGACATTGATACCGGAACTGGCTTCACTACAGGGAACGGCGTCATAGGCGCAGCATTGTTCGTGGGTCAATCCCAGCGAAGCAGTTTGGATCCATGGAAAAAGGGCTTTTTGAACCTCAACCCCTACTTAGGCAAGTACGTCAGACTGCGTTTTGTAGGTAATAAGAACAATACCGCAACCAACGACCGCGGAGATATGGCTATTGACGATATTAAAGTCTTTCAGCCTTTAGTTCGCGACATTAACATGCTCGAGTTCTCAAGCCCTAGAAACGGATTCTGTACCTACACCAACCAAGAAAACGTTCGAGTACTTTGGCGAACAGAAGGCTCCCAGGCCCTTACCAAGGTTCCGCTCGCGTTCTCCGTGAAAAACTTAACTACCGGGGTGACGGTAATCACCCGTGACACGGTAAACGGAACCTTTAATTTAGGAGATACTCTGAGATACAGTTTTGTACCTAAGGCTAACTTGAGCGCTTTTGCGGACTTTCAGATTTACATCTGGTCCGAACTTGCCAACGACGGTCAAGCCAACAACGACAGCCTGGGACCCATTTTAATTGAGCATATTCAACCCATAACAAGCTTCCCCTACTACTTGAATTTTGATGGAGCGGGATGGGCAGCAGGAAGCGGAACCATTCAAAATCCAGGAACCTTTGCCCCATCAGGGTGGTTTGCCTCACCAGCGTCCAACAGCAGCGAATTTGCCTTTATGGTGGGTAAAAACCTTACCCCAACGAATGAAACTGGTCCACGCTGGTCCAAGGGTCGCAGGGGCAATTACCTCTACACGGAGGGAGACTTTGGTGCAAACAGCCCCTTTGCTCTTTTTCAGCAAGAGGGTTGCATTGACTTGTCGGGCATGACGACGCCCGTTGTTTCATTCTGGTACCACATGTTTGGCGCAAGCATCGCCTCCCTGGGAATTCAAGTGGTTCCCTCAGGCAGCAACGTCTGGACAACGCTTACTCCATCGGTGCTCACTGCGCAGCAGCAGACGGCCAGCACCGACGATTGGCGCCATCAAATGGTCGACCTCTCAGCCTATGCCGGGCAGACCATCAAATTGCGCTTTGTAGCGGGCAAGACTGCCGCGGGTCAGCTCGCAGACATTGCCATTGACGACATTTTGATTTACGACCGACCCAATAACGACGTGGGTGTAACCGAGATAACCTCCCCGCCGAATACGGTCTTTTTGGCTACGCCTCAAAACCTCATCATTAAGGTGCGGAACTATGGAAAGCAAGCCAAGACCAATGTTCCTGTCACGGTGATGGTTTCTGACCTCTGTACCCCAACGGCGACCAATACCTACACCTACACCGTACCCAGCATTGCGATCGGAGCGGAAGCGACCCTGACCATTACCACTCCCGTTACCTATTGGGAAGGTGATTTACAGATAAAGGCATGGACAACCCTAGCAGGAGACGGATTCAGCCGAAACGATACGGCCACTAAAATAACCAACGGCAATACCTCCGTCATGATTCCTTTTGGCCCCGAAACCTTTGAGAACTGTGTGGGTAACACCTTTGCCTTCTATGGTACTGGCGGTGCGGGCACCCTTCAAATGTGGGAAATGGGCACCGTTGGGCAAGGTTGGACCGCTGCCTCTGGAACGAAGGCCTGGATGACTGGTTTGGATCAAAACTACAAGGGTGCCAACACGGAGTACCTAAGGGTTCCTCCATTTACCAATTTTGACACCATCATGGGTGCAGAGCTTCGGTTCAAGCAGCGATTTGAATTTGCCGTTGCCGACGGGGGAAATGTCGAATACCTGCTGAACGGTACTTGGCGAACCCTTGGAAATGCTACGGCAAACATCGGTACGAACTGGTACGGATCCAGCTACGGTTCCGCCGGCGTAGTGCCTCTCGGCAACCAACCGGGATGGATTGGATCCACGAGCAATCAGTGGATTACCTCGAGCATTCCCCTATCACTATGGAACTTTAACACCAACCCGTTAAACCTGCGATTCCGCATGGGAGCTAGCGCAGGCTCGACAGCAAAAGGTTGGGCTATCGATGATTTCCAGATTTATGTTCCGCCCCAAAACTCAATGGCGCCGATTAACATAGACACGAAGGAATACCTAATCATACCTAATGCGAATTCCACGGTTAAGGTGCAAATCGAGAACACAGGAGCCAAGCCAGTAGGCGCAACGCTGGTGCGGTACCGAGTGAATAATGGTGCGTGGTCGACCTACGACACCCTTACCTTCTCTCCCCCACTTCCCCGCGGAGCGAAGCGCTGGCACGAATTCAGCCAACTATGGCTGAACAACGGCGCAGGTACCTACAACGTTTGTGTTGAGACATCCCGACCCAACGATAAGCAAGACAACCTGATCGCAGACGATCAACTCTGCCTGAACTTCCAGGTTTCAGACAAGATCTACATCGATGCCGTCGGATACTGCAATGACTTTGAAGACCCGAGTAAGGCAGCTTGGTTGCCGCTGCACTCCAGCATCAAGTCCTTGCCCCACGATTGGGAGTTTGGAACCCCTGCTCAAACGACCATTAGCGCAGCAGCCAGTGGAACCAAGGCATGGATGACCAAATTGACCACCGACTACAACCCTATGGGTCGTAGTTCGCTGCACACTCCATTCTTTGTGCTCGACAGCAATATCGTGTACACGCTTGACTTCGACTACAACCTTTTATCGGAGCAGTACCACGACGGCGGTAGCGTTGATTGGTCCTACAACGGAGGAATCAATTGGTACACCTTAGGCAATGTTCTACCCTCCGGCAAATGGTACAATACCGTGCACGTCACGAGTCTTGACAACATCCGCCCAGGCCTCTCAGGCAACTCAAACGGTTGGAAGAATGCCTCCATTAATTTCACGGCAGACAATTCGGGAACCCTCGTATTCCGCCTTCGCTTTGGCTCGGACTTTACCTTGTCCAGTGAAGGATGGGCTATTGACAACTTCTGCTTAAAGCGTGCTCCCTTTGGCACCCCAGCGGACATTCTAAACATTGGTGTTCCTGAGGTCGACCTTTCTGAGGCCTTCTTGAGTGGGGTGAGTCCCAACCCAAGCAATGGATCTAGGGCAAGCCTTGAGTTTCAATCCAATGAATCCGGAGCGATCAAGCTGACGGTGATTAACATGCTCGGACAATCCCTCTTTAGTCAGGACTTCAACCACGAAGGCGGTGCGGTAAGCCTGGATTGGGAGACCGCCGACCTGCCTGCCGGCATGTATCAGGCAGTGGTCGAGTGGCAGGGTCAGAGCTACACGCGACGATTCATTCGATAGTAGAAACGCGAACCAACCTAGTGTAGTGGCCCACCCTGTGGGCCATTGCTATTTAGTGATGAACCTTAGGTAGCGTTTGCGGTAGGCAAGATGCTCCGCATAGGTCTTGGCAAACAGGTGAAAACCAGGCTTGGACGGATTCGCACAAAAAAAGAGTTCGCCATTGGGCCGTGCAGACAGAACACTGTCAATTACCGGAGGATGAACCGTTGCCAAGGGACCCGGAGGTAGACCCTTCCTGCGGTAGGTATTGTAGGGGTGGTCAACGCGCAGCATGCTCCCCGTAACGCGACGAATAGGTTCTGGAGCAAGCTTGCGGTCAAGCACGGCAAAAACCACCGTAGGGTCGGCCTCCAAGCGCATTCCCTTGCGAAGACGCGACAGATAGACCCCCGCAATTCGAGACCATTCCGCGGGTTCCTTGGACTCCGCCTGCACAATACTCGCCAAGATGGTGGCCTCGTAGCGAGTCAGCTTGAGCGTATTAGCGGATTCCATACGGTTGGCATTCCAAAAAACATCAAACTCGCGCCCCATGCGATCTGCAAATTCTTGGGGGCTAAGGGAGGCATAGACCTCATAGGTATTGGGCAGAAGGGGTACGCAACTGTCTCCTTGAAACAGGGCCTTATCAAATTCTGAGGGACTAGGATGCATAACGGTCGCCAAATGGCGCACCAAATTGCTCCGGCCTTGGTAGGCCCTAAGAACCAGGCGACGCGGAGTCTCGTAGCCCATTCTTAGCCTATGCAGGCTGCGCCACCAAGGATCACTCGGAGAAATTTCATAGTAGCCAGCAGGAACCACAAAGTCCCCTTGGACCATGGCCCCAAAACGCAGCAGGTTTAAACTAACTTCAGGATTGGCCGAAGCGATGCTATCCAGTAGAGCCAGTACGCGCCGGTCGGCCTGCGGAACGTCAATGGCGACTTTGTGCGAACTAAAGTCCTGGGATGGCCATAAAACAAGCGCTACGGCTCCAAGGGCAAAAAGCAACAGCAACCAACGAGGCCAATGCGAACGAGGCCTTCGAGACCGCCTTCTCATGAACGCAGACGCTGAAAAAGTTCCGCATCTCGAAACTCACGTCCCACCCG
>JBEEMM010000074.1:0-7143 GCA_041192685.1 Bacteroidota bacterium
TTTTTATTCGGCAAATAATTTATCATTTGATATAGTTATTAGTCAATTTAAGGGGTTTCACTATAGTTGCGTTAATACGTTGCTTCTTCACCCAACGTTTAACAATATTTTAACCCGTAGATTCTTCACGCCGCAACTATCTAGGGAATCTACAGACACGGTTTTTCATCTTCCCAGGTACCAGGCTGGGTGTCACGAGGAAAAGTACGACTTTACCTCATTGCGCCACAACAACCGAATTTTTGTAAACGGCACTTTAACCCGCATACTAGACAGCAACGAGATATTTCGCTTTCCCCTGTCATCGCCCTCGGTAGTTACATCTGACTTTGGACTGCTTGGCGGAGTTCGAGTGATGTACGATTCAGCTACCACCAACACCCATTTGGGCGGATGGTCTGCCATTGCTCAGGGTGATCGGTTTACGGTTAACCGGTCGCAGTTTCCGACCCTTCGCAACTGGGATACCACAATGCGGCACTTTGCCCTCGTTAACATTCCAACTTCAGACACCACATCATTTCGCCATAATGGGCTAAAAACAAGCGCATTATTCTCAACCTACCCCAGTGACGCCAGTTGGGGATTCTATAAAATCACGCTCGACACCGGTGTACACGTGATGAGTTCCGACCAGGGCTTTTATGGGATGTACTACAACTACCGTCAAGCAGCTTATGTGCCAGCTGACACGTTAAATTTTAACTTTGTTCACTCCAAAGAAGTCGGAAACTTCAATCAATGCTTTCCACTTCCTGAATCCATTCAGAGCCAAAAATCAGACTTAACCTTCAGTATACTCTACCAAGGCCAACAACTTCTGGTAAACCCTTATGATACAATTGACCTCTGCCTGAGTTCCGAACTTCAAATTCAAACAGGGAATCAGTGGGGCAATCAATGGTCCGCCACCTTTGGCGATGGGTTAGACACCATGGTTACCACTAACGGAGTTAACCGCCTTCTTAGCCATGCCTACGCACAAACGGGGGTATATGCTGTTGGCCTTCAGCACAGCCACTTTTGCGACACGCTTGAAACCACCTTTTATGTGAATGTCATTGATGCGGCCATTGCTGACTTCATCATCGACACAACATGGGAGTGCGACTACATCGAGCTTCGACTTACGTCCACGGCAAGTGCCGCATCGTCGTGGTTTTGGGAGGTTAATGGTCAGCAAAGCTATCAATCGAGCATTCGAATTCGCTTGACCTACCTAGACACTACGCTCTCGATAAAGCATCGAACGCTTTTAGCAAAGTGCGCCGATTCGACACTGCGTCAACTATCGTTCTCAATGGGCTCAGATCCCATAATTGGGCTTGGAAACGTCGTCACCCCCAATGCTGATGCGGTAAATGATAAACTTTGTTTACCTGAATCAGTCAGAACAAGTTCTGATCCTTGCTTTCGTTGGCAAATATTTAACCGTTGGGGAACCTCCGTATTCAAAACGGATCAACCTAAAGATTGTTGGGAACCTGAACGAAGTATCTCCTCGGGTGTTTACTACAGTGTAATTAACGTTCAAGGAATAATGTACCGAAGTTCCATCACCCTTACCCGGTAAGATGCCATTATGAAGATCTACACCAAAACCGGAGACGCCGGCCAAACCGGACTCTTTAGCGGAACGCGAATTACCAAGTACGACCTGAGGCTGCATGCCTACGGAACCCTCGACGAGCTCAACAGCCACCTCGGACTGCTCCGCGACCAGATTCCGACGGACTGGGAAGAAGTACGGGCGGAGCTGCTTCAAGTGCAGAGCGACCTTTTTGCCTTGGGTTCGCACATGGCCAATGACTTGCCGGAGATGGTGGAGCGCCTGCCGCATGTTGATTTTAGCTGGATTGAGCGCCTCGAGATCGCTATTGACCGCATGGAACTCGAACTGGAGCCGATGCGTAACTTTTTGCTTCCCGGGGGTCATGTACTGGTCAGTCAGTGCCACGTGGTCCGCACCGTTGCGCGCCGCGCGGAGCGATGGGTGGTGCAGCTCCACGACCATCAGGCCGAGGATTCCCTGCAGCTTCCCTTGCCGACGATGGCTTATTTGAACCGGCTTAGCGACTACGCATTTGTACTGTCACGCTGGATTGGCAAGCGCATTGATGCTCCAGAAATACCCTGGATTGCCAAGCCTTAATATTTTGCTTGGAAAGCTGCAGAAAAAAATTACTTTTGCGGCATGTATTGGACCCTTGAACTTGCCTCGTACCTAAGCGACGCCCCTTGGCCCGCGACCAAGGACGAACTTATTGACTACGCCATCCGCACTGGAGCACCGCTCGAGGTCGTGGAAAACCTTCAAGCCGTTGAGGAAGAGGATGCCGAGATCTATGAATCCATCGAAGATATTTGGCCCGACTACCCTTCGGATGAAGACTTTCTCTGGAACGAGGAAGAATACTGATTTTTCTTAGGGCAGGACAAGCAGTCTGCAAATGCTTAGGTGGCATCGTAGTTGTACCTTTGGCGCCCTATGCTTGACAAAATTTTAAAGCTTTTTTTGGGTGATACTTCAAAGCGCACGCTGAGCGAGATCAATCCCATTATTGATTCGGTTAAAGCCGCCGAGAGCGAGCTTCAGAATAAATCAGACCAGGCGCTTCGCGCCGAAACCGAAGGCTTTCGCCAAAGGCTCCGCGCAGAGTCAGAAGTCCAGATTGCAGAACGTGATTTGCTCAAAATTCAGGCCGATTCTGAGGCTGACGTTGACGCTAAAGACGCCCTCTACCGCCAGATTGACGCTATAGATCTAGAGGTTTTAGCCCAAGAAGAGCGCATTTTAATGGAACTTCTCCCGCGGGCCTTTGCCGTTTTGCGAGAGACTGCACGCCGACTCAATAACGGGCCCCTGAGGCTGCCTGCCACCGACTGGGACCGCGAAATGGCCGCTAAAATCGACGCCGTGGAACTCGAAGGCGATACCGCCGTTTGGAAGAATCAATGGCTGGCCGCGGGCAACGCCATTGCATGGAACATGGTGCACTACGACGTGCAGCTCTTTGGCGGCGTGGTGCTGCATAAGGGACGCATCGCCGAAATGGCCACGGGTGAGGGCAAAACCCTAGTCGCCACCCTGCCTGTTTACCTCAATGCTTTGAGCGGACGAGGCGTGCACTTGGTGACGGTAAACGACTACCTGTCTAAGCGGGACTCCGAGTGGATGGGTCCCCTCTACCAGTTTCACGGACTGAGCGTGGACTGCATCGACAAGCACCGCCCCAATACTGAAGCGCGCCGCAAGGCCTACCTGGCCGACATCACCTTTGGAACCAACAACGAGTTTGGTTTTGACTACCTGCGCGACAACATGGCCCGAGAAGCGGCCGAGCTGGTGCAGCGCGGGCACCACTATGCCATTGTCGACGAGGTCGACTCCGTGCTGATTGACGACGCCCGGACGCCCTTAATCATTAGCGGACCAACGCCCAACGGCGACAAACAGGAGTTTGATTCCCTCAAAAATTTTGTAGTCTCCATCATTGCCCAGCAAAAGTCCGTAGCCCAAGATGCCCTGGCGCAGGCCAAGGAACTGCTGGCCAACGGCGACAAGACCCAAGGAGGTTTTCAGCTGCTGCGTTCGCACCGAGCCCTGCCCAAAAACAAAGCGCTCATCAAGTTTCTCTCTGAAGACGGCATGAAGGCCCTTCTGCAAAAAACCGAAGGCCTCTACCTGCAGGACCAAGGCAAGGAGATGAAGAAAATCGATGAGGCTCTGTACTTCACGATTGAAGAAAAGCACAATCAGGTAAACCTCACCAATCTAGGTCTTGGCTTTCTGGCCGACCAGACCGAAACGGACTTTTTTGTGCTTCCCGTGATTTCGGTTGAGCTGGATCTTATCGAAAAGGCAAACAGCAACGTAGCCGACCGGGCCGCCAAAAAAGAGCAGCTCCTGCGCGAGTACCGTGCTAAGAGCGAGCGAATTCACAGCATGAACCAGCTCCTAAAGGCCTACACGCTCTTTGAAAAGGACGTGGAATACGTGGTGATGGATCAGAAAGTCAAAATTGTTGACGAACAAACCGGCCGTATTATGGACGGGCGACGCTATTCTGACGGCCTGCACCAAGCCATTGAAGCCAAGGAGGGTGTGACCATCGAGGCTGCGACCCAGACCTATGCCACGATTACGCTGCAGAACTACTTTAGAATGTACCACAAGCTGTCGGGCATGACGGGTACTGCAGAAACCGAGGCAGGCGAATTCTGGGAAATCTACAAGCTCGAGGTGACGGTGATTCCGCAAAACAAGGATTCCCAGCGCCAAGACCGCAACGATTTGGTCTTTAAAACCAAGCGAGAGAAGTACAACGCCGTGATTGACGAAATCGAGAAGCTGCGCGACGCCGGCCGGCCCGTGCTCGTGGGCACCACGTCGGTTGAAATCTCGGAATTGCTGAGCCGAACTCTGAACATTCGCAAGGTTCCGCACCAGGTACTCAACGCCAAGCTGCACCAAAAGGAAGCCGACATTGTGGCCGAGGCCGGAAGGCCCAAAACCGTGACCATCGCCACCAACATGGCCGGTCGCGGAACGGACATTAAATTGACTCCAGAGGCCAAAGAAGCCGGCGGATTGGCCATTATTGGTACAGAGCGCCACGACTCACGCCGCGTGGATCGCCAGCTGCGCGGACGCTCTGGGCGGCAAGGAGACCCGGGATCGTCGCAGTTTTTTGTCTCGCTTGAAGACAACCTGATGCGCCTTTTTGGCTCGGAACGCATTGCCGGCCTGATGGACCGCATGGGGCATAAAGAGGGCGACATGATCGAGCACTCCATGGTGACCAAGAGCATTGAGCGCGCCCAGAAGAAGGTCGAAGAAAACAACTTCGGGAGCCGCAAACGCCTTCTCGAGTACGACGACGTGATGAATGCGCAGCGAAGCGGAATCTACCGCCGCCGCCGCAACGCCCTGTCGGGAGAGCGTCTTGCGCTGGACCTGGCCAACAGCATTTATGACTCGGCGGAATCTTTGGTAGCTGGAACCAAGCCAAGCCGCGACTACGCTGCCTACGAATTGGGCTGCTTTGAATCCTTTGCCATGCCGGCCGCCGTCGACGCCGCAGGTTTTGAACGCCTTAGCGCCAACGAACTGTCGCAAAAAACCTACTCCGCTGCGCAAGCTGCCTACCGGAGTAAATGCGACCGAATTTCTGAGCAAGCATTCCCAGTTTTGAGCAATGTGCTCCGCGATCAAGGCGCACAGTTTCAAAACATCATGGTGCCCTTCACCGACGGGGTGCGGTCCATTCAAATTCCCACCAACCTGCAGCAGGGCGTAGACAGCCGAGGCCAGTCGCTAATCCAAGACCTAGAGAAGGCCATGGTGCTTAATCTGATCGACGACCACTGGAAGGAGCACCTGCGCAACATGGACGATTTGCGCCAAAACGTGCAGGGAGCGGTCTATGAGCAAAAAGACCCTCTGCTGGTATACAAGCACGAGTCGTTTAAGTTGTTTAAGGACATGGTCGACGAAATGAACTCCAG
Organism: Bacteroidota bacterium; assembly: GCA_041192685.1. Classification (GTDB taxonomy): domain Bacteria; phylum Bacteroidota; class Bacteroidia; order Flavobacteriales; family Schleiferiaceae; genus TMED14. The sequence goes on from JBEEMM010000074.1 coordinate 5,509, forward strand.
CATCTTGGGATTCCTGTTTCGCGCAGGCCTGCCGCAAGAAGACCCCAACCAAGCCCCAATACGCCAGGCATCTGCTGCACGAAATCGGCCAGTAGAACAACTAACCACCTCGGGACCAGGCGCTGACGAATCCCAGGCAGAGGCTTCAAAGGGCAATGGCGCTCAACGCACAGCGGCTCCCAAGCAGGCCCCTGCGGTTAGCAGCAAAAAGTACGGACGCAACGACCAAGTAACGATCGTCAACCTAATGACGGGCGAGCAAAAGCAAGTAAAGTTCAAGGTGGCCGAGCCCCTGCTAGCGCAAGGTTGGCAGATACTCGGCTAGAAACCAGTTGCTAGCTACTAGTTGCTAGTCGCTAGTTGCTAGTCGCTAGTTGCTAATTCAACCAGGGTTTGGGATCTTGGTTTTGAGTGTTCATCCAAAGCTCAAAGTGCATCACCGAGGCTCCGGTCTCGGAATCTTCCATTACCCGACCAATGGCTTCCTTGGTGGTCACCTTAGCGCCCTTGGCTACAAAAACCTCGGCGAGGTTGGAATAGACGGTAAAGTAGTTTCCGTGGCGTATCAGGACCACCTTGCCTGCTCCGGGAACATTGACGACCGAGGCGATTTCACCCTGAAACACGGCGCGTACGGTTGATTTGGCAGGAGTTCCGATGTCAATTCCGGGATTTTTGATGGTAACCCCGGCCGCTCCGGGTACGGCATTTTCTCCAAAGGTTTGAAGGACTACTGCGCGCTCGACGGGCCAGGGAAGCTTGCCGCGGTTGGATGCAAAATCCTTGGCAAGGGCGGCAGCCTCTGGGGTCAGTGCGTAGCCTCCGCCCACGTCTTTGGCTCCGGTTTGGCCGGCTGCGGCATCCCGCTGCTTGCGCAACTCTTCTTTAATTATGGCGGCTATTTGGCGCTCGAGCTTGGCAAGTTCTTGGCGCTTTTTGCCAATGCCGCTGGCAATCTGGCCTTCCTTCTTCTTCAGTGCGCCCAAGGCCTTGGCCTGCTGGGCACGCTCCTGAGCGAGCAGCTGCTTTTGGCGCAACTCCTGGCCCAACAATTCTTTTTGGAGGTTCCGCTCCACTTCGATTGAAGCAACACGCTTATTCTGAGCTTCTTGATAAAGCCTGATTTCTTCCACCTTCTCTTTGCGAAACTCGGAATACTGGCGCAGGTAGTTCATGCGCTTGATCGCCATGGAGAGGTTTTCGGCGCCGAGAATAAAGCGAAGGGCCTGCTCGGAACTTCCGCGTTGCTGCGCCTGCCGAAGCATGCCGGCATATTCCTGCATCATTTGGTCAATTTCGCGGTCCTTGTCTGCGATGTCCCGCTCGAGGCGCATTATCTCGGACTCTGACTCGCGGACCTGTGCCTGCACGTTTCGAATTAGGGCTTCGCGAGCCTTGAGCTTCTTCTCCAAGGCGCGCAGTTCCCCTTGAGTGAGGTCGCGGTCCTTACGGGTCTTAGAAAGGAGCTCGTTCGCCGCGCTGATTTCTTTTTGAAGCCTTGCCTTCTCTGACTCGAGCTCCGTCTTCTTGTCGGAGGTTTGGGCGTCGAGCTGAAGTCCTGCAAGCAGCAGGGCAAAAAGCCAAAAAAGGCGCTTAAAACGACGTGCGAGCATAGTCCGAAGGTAGTTCAAAGGG
>JBEEMM010000075.1:0-7389 GCA_041192685.1 Bacteroidota bacterium
AGGGCATAAGGAATCTCTTATTTAAGGGGTTTTGGGCGCAAACTCGCCCGCGCTAAATTCACTGGGTCGGGCGCGGTGAAAGCGCCTTGATTGGTCGCGACTGCCTGCGCCACGGCGGACTTCGGCTTGATGTTCCGGGCTCGAATTCAAAAGATCTTGGCAGTCTGAGCTGCAGGTGCCTTCGTGCTCTGCGGCGCAGGTCGGACACTGCAAAAACAGCAGGTTGCAGGCCTTATTGGCGCAGTTGCTGTGCCGGTCCCAGGGGCTTCCGCACTGGTGGCAGTGGGCAATTACGTCGTCGCTCACGCGCTCGCCAAGGCGCTGGTCAAATACAAAATTCACCCCCATAAAGGTGTTGTCGAGGTTCTCGTTAGCAACTTGGCGCACGTAGTCGATAATGCCTCCGTGCAGCTGATTGACGTTTTGAAAGCCGTGGTGCTTGAGGTAGGCCGAGGTTTTTTCGCAGCGGACCCCTCCAGTACAATAAAGCAGTACGGGCGCATCCTCTTTGCCGCGAAGCTTTTGAAGCACCTCGGGAAGTTCCTCTTTAAAGGTGTCGGCTTCAGGCAGAAGCGCTCCCTTAAAATGCCCGACCTCAGACTCATAATGGTTCCGCATGTCTACTATTATCGCGGACTCATCCTTAGAAAGTTCATTCCATTGAGCGGCACTGAGGTGCCTGCCTACGTTGGTCACGTCGTACTGGTCTTCGCTTAGTCCGTCGGCTACAATCTGGTGGCGGACTTTGATCGCCAGCTTTATGAAGGACTTGCCGTCGTCTTCTATGGCAAACTTGTATTGCATGCTGGCGAATTGGGGCCAGTTGTTCAGGTCGGAGTCAAAGGCCTCCCAGTTATGCTGCGGCACGCTGATTTGGGCGTTAATGCCTTCACGGGCGACATAAACCCGTCCTAAAACGCCTAGGGCATCCCATTCTAAAAACAGCTGCTCGCGAAGGGTCTTGGGGTCTTCAAGGCGCACGTAGCGGTAGAACGAAAGGGTCCGCCGCAGAAAAGGTTCCGCGGCGAGACGGCGCTCTAGCGTGGCGCGGTCATAGATGTTGCTCAATACCAGCTTCGGACGCTTTTTGGGCGAACTGCGTTGGGATTCCAGACTGTGATCCATACTGCAAAGGTCGTGCACCCGCGCGAGAGTAAAACATCCTTTAGTCGCGGTCCGCATCGTCGCTTTGAGAGCCTAACTTTGAGCCAATGAACAAGGTTTTGGTACTTGGAGCGGGGGGTCAAATTGGCACCGAACTCGTGGCGGCCCTTCGCGCGGAGCGGGGCTCAGAAAATGTGTGGGCGGCTGACCTTCGGGCGGATGCCTTAACCCAGCCGGCTGTGGCCCTGGACGCCACCGACGCGGTAGCGGTACGCGCCTTGGTGCAGCGCGAGGGAATTCGCGAGGTCTACCAACTCGTGGCCATGCTCAGTGCCACGGGCGAGAAAATGCCCGCCAAGGCCTGGGCCCTCAACATGGACACCCTGTTCATCGTGCTCGACATGGCCAAAGAGGGCCTGCTCGATCGCGTGTTTTGGCCCTCGTCGATTGCCGCCTTTGGACCGACCACTCCGCGCATTGACACGCCTCAATACACCGTCATGGACCCGACCACGGTCTACGGCGTCAGCAAGCTCTCCGGCGAACTCTGGTGCCAGTACTACCGCCAAAAATTCGGTGTGGACGTGCGCTCGCTGCGCTACCCGGGATTGATTTCGTGGAAGACGCCTCCGGGCGGAGGAACCACCGACTACGCTATTGATATTTTTCATGCGGCTCGACGCGATGGGCGCTACACGAGTTTTTTGGGCCCCAATACCCGCTTGCCGATGATGCACATGGAAGACGCCATTCGCGCCACCCTGCAGCTGATGGCGGCTCCCAAGGAGTCGTTGAGCGTGCATACCAGCTACAACGTGGCAGCGGTGGACTTCAGTCCCGCAGAGCTTGCCGCGGCCATCGCCGCGCGCATGCCGGGCTTCACCATGGACTACCAGCCGGACTTTCGCCAAGCAATTGCCGACAGCTGGCCGCAGCGCATGGACGATGCAGAGGCTCGCCGCGACTGGGGATGGAGTCCGCGCTACGACCTCGAGGCCTTGGTCGACGACATGCTTGCCCACATCTAATTTTCGGTGGATTCTCAAGGGAATCCGCTGCGCGCCGATTCCGCCAGAAGGAAGAAAGAGCCGCCAAGCGCATCGCCGCGCTGCTGCGCGAGCTCGGGTTGTAGTTAGTCGACCAATGGGTAGCGCCCCACCGGGTACACGCGGCGGCGGGTGAACACGAAGTTGTTGATTTTACCCCGTTCGTCAAAAAAATAGAGGCGGCAGAACGAGTAGACCGCATTGCTCCCGTCGCGGTTTTGCCAGTCTTCGTAGGTCACGACCAAGGCCATTTCGCGGTTGAACCGAAGCATGTTCCACGGAATAACCGTGGTGTATCGAATCAGGTTGTGCTGGTGGTCCTTGGTACGGTGGTCGAGCTTGTCGAGAACTTCAGCGCGGCTGAAGATTCCGAACTCGCCCTGGCCATCGTGGTACTCTACCGTGTCGGTCAAGAGTGATTGCTGAACCCGAAGTACGTTACGGTATATTGCTTCGGTAAAATCCATTGCCTTTTTGGCGGCGGAATCAGAACCAACACGCGTCGCCGAATAAAAGTGAAACCGTTCAGGCCGTCGGCTCGGTGCTATAGAACGCAGGTTAGCTTGCGGCCACTCGGTTTTAAACATGCCGATTACGGTGAGCTTTCCCTGCGCATTCCACGCGAGCGTAAAAATCATAAAATGGTCAATTTCATCGGTTTGCGCAGACTTCCATCGACTGAACACATAGGCCACGTGCGACTGGGATCCTTGGTTGTACACTCCGCGTACGTTAAATGCCTCATAGTCAATAGCTCCCATGGAACTTCGCCAAGCTTCAAGTTGGGCAAGGCCTTCGAGCCGGGCCGCGTAGGGAGTTTCAGCAACTGCTGCAAACAGGGAGTCGTTGGCCACCGCCGCGATGCTGTCCCATTCGGCGTGAGCGAGGTTGGCGACAATGCGCAGGCTTTTTGAGTCGTAGGCGGAATCGGATTCGACCAAAGGTCCTGGGTAGCTTACAGGGCGCGCGAGGTCAGACCATAAAAAACTCGTCGCTTCCGGTTTAAGCGGGTCCGTGGAAGGATTTTGGCATGAGAAAACAGCCAAAATACCGAAAATGAGGATGTTGCGAAGGTCCTTAAGCACGGCTGAAAGTTCGGACTAAAGGTTCAACAAACAATAACTGCTTTGGCGCAAATTATGCTCTAAAAGCCTGCCTAAAGGTCAAATTAATGCGTAAACTATTGATTTTTAGTCGTTTTGGAATCGAGTGGGTCCAATTTGTTTGGCTTTCGCTACCCATGAGTAGGAGGTCGCCGTGGCCCAGCGCGAAGCGATGGGTCCATTTGTCGGCGTCGCGTCGCACGTCAAAATCGCGGGTGGCTCCCAAACTGAGGCTGACGACAAGGGGGTCGGGGCCAAGCTCGGGCTCGTTGTCTCGATGCCAGCCCATGGAGTCCTGGCCGTCGCGGTACAAGTTGGCCAAAACGGTATTGGTTCTGATTCCGAAATCGCTAGCAAAACGGTCGCGAAGGGTTTCGAGTTCAGGGCTCCATCCCTGGCCCTCAAGGCTTCGGTGGGCGTAGGTGTATCGCAGGCCCGAGTCGCCTTCAAAAAACGTGAGCCGCGGCTCGGGTATTTCGCGGCCGAACATGCGAATGCGTCCCTGGGTCCAGTCGCTGCGCGCTTCGAGCTTGGCGAGCAGTGCGTCGGCCTCGGCGGCGCTCAGCCAGCCCTTGAGGTGGGTGAACGGAATCACTTCCACGCCGAAGCGATCCAGTCGAGGGTTTCTTCAAAAGGCCGAAATGCAATACCCCAATTGCGCGCCTTGTCGTTGCGGTATCCGCCCTTGTTGGTTGCGGCGCGGACGCTGTCTTTGGTGAGTTGGGCCGTGGGCCCTCCGAGGGCCTCAATTAATGCGAGTAAACGCCAGGCCAGTTCATAGGGCCATCGGGCGCGCAGGACCGGGGCGCGGCGCTTCCCGAGGCGGTCGGCCACGCCGCCGTAAAACGTTTCAAATGCTTGGTTGCTGCCGCTTAGGATGAAGCGTTCGCCCCAGGAAGGTTGGCGAAGGCCATGAACCACGGCGGCTGCCACGTCACGCACGTCGACCCAGCCGGTGCTTCCGCCGGGAACGGCGGGGAGGCCCTTGCTGGCGCTGCGAAGGAGGCGGCTGCTTCCGTCGGCCCAAAAGGGCAGGCCTAGAATTACCGAGGGATTCAAAATAAGTACGTTAAGGCCTTCTGCTTCGCCTCGGCGCGCCTGCATTTCGGCGTCAAACTTGCTGCGGGCGTAGGCGTTGAGGCCCTTGCGCTGCGGATCGGCCGACTCGTCAAGCGGCATTTCGCTGCCCTGAAGCACCGCCACAGACGAAATGTGAATAAGTCCCTTGAGACCGTGGTGCAGGGCCCCGTTAACCATGTGTTCGACGAGGAGGGGGGTTCCGCGAAGCATCAAGTGCTCGTCTTTTTTGCGAAACGATACTAGGGCCGCGGCGTGCACGGCGTAGTCGGCGCCTTCAAGGGCGGACTCGACGTCGGTCGGGTCCTCGAGGTCGGCGCGGACCCATTCTACCTCGCTCCAGCGGGCTGCGAAGCCCTGAAACTCCCAGCTGCGGCGGGCGGATTGGAGGGATGCCGCCGAGCGGTAAAGCCCGCGTACCGGGCCCATTCCAGCCTCGATTAGGGCCAGTACAATTTGGCTACCGACCATGCCAGAGGCACCTGTTACTACAATCACCATTCAAAGGTAGCGCGGCCGCGGTGACGCCCTAACTTTGCTTCATGACCATGTTTGTCGACGAACTCCGCTGGCGCCGAATGCTGCACGACAGCATGCCGGGCACCGAAGAATTTTTGAATTCCGGCCCGCAAAAGGCCTACATCGGTTTTGACCCCACCGCAGACTCCCTGGGTGTTGGCAACCTGGTTCAGGTAATGATGCTCGTGCACCTTCAACGCGCAGGCCACCAGCCCTATGCCCTCGTGGGCGGAGCTACCGGCATGGTCGGCGATCCCTCGTTCAAGTCGGCTGAGCGCCAGCTGCTCGACATGGACAGCCTGCAGCACAACCTCGCCTGCCAGCGCGAGCAGCTCGAGAAGTTCCTCGACTTTGGCGGCCCGAACGGAGCCCGCATCGTCAACAACTACGACTGGTTCAAAGAAATGGGCTTCTTGGACTTCATTCGCGACGTGGGCAAGCATATTACGGTCAACTACATGCTCGCCAAGGATTCCGTCAAAAGCCGCCAGGAGTCGGGCATCAGCTTCACCGAGTTCAGCTACCAACTCATTCAGGGCTACGACTTTTACTACCTGTGGAAGCACCACGGAATCCGCCTGCAAATGGGTGGGAGCGACCAGTGGGGCAACATCACGACCGGGACCGAGCTCATCCGCCGCATGGGCGGGGGCGAGGCCTTCGCGCTGACCACGCCACTCATTAAAAAGGCGGACGGAACCAAGTTTGGCAAGACCGAGGGCGGTAACGTCTGGCTCGACCCCAAGCGCACGTCGCCCTACCAGTTCTACCAGTTTTGGCTCAACGCGGCCGACGCCGACGCCGGCAACTACATTCGGATTTTCACGCTCAAGGGCCGCGAAGAAATCGAGGCCCTGGAGGCCGAACATGCCCAAGCTCCGCACCAGCGGGCCCTGCAAAAGGCACTGGCGGCCGACATTACCCTGCGCGTGCATGGGCTTGCAGCGCTCAATCAGGCCCTTTCGGCCAGCGAAATTTTGTTTGGTACGGCCACGGCCGACGCTCTTCGAAGCCTTGACGAGGCCACCCTGCTCGACGTGTTTAGCGGGGTTCCGCAAATGAAGATTTCGCGCGATGCGCTCTCTTCAGGCCTGGGAATCCTCGACGTGATTGCCCCCGACACGACCCTATTCCCTTCGCGGGGAGAGGCCAAAAAGCTGTTGGCCGCGGGTGGAGTTTCGCTCAACAAGCACCGGGCTGAGCCGGACCAAACCGTCACCGCCGACGACCTCATCGCTGGGCGCTACCTCGTGGTGCAGAAGGGCAAGCGGAACTACGCGCTGGTTGTCGCAGGCAACGAGTAACTAGTTACTGGCTACTAGTTGCTGGTCAGCGGCATGTGCCGGTAGGCCAGCTCTTCGAGCGCCTCTTTGAAGGCGGGCGTGGGCTTTTGGGCGTGCATGACGGTTCCGAAGCTTGCGGACTCGGTTAATTTGAATTTGGGAAGCTCCAAGGGTCCGCCCTCAAGCACAATGCTTTGGATCGCGGATTCACCGCGGGTCACCACTAAGATGCGAAAGCGCGGATTGGCTTGGTTGCTGGCGTCGCGGCGTACCAGCAAAAAAGCCTTGTAACCGCCTTCGGCTAAGGCCTCGGGAAGGTCGCCTGCCTCGAGCTCGGCAAAGCCATAGCTGCGAAAAAACACTTCGGCGTCCTCCCAAAACGGTCGGCTGCGCTTGGCGTTCACAAGGTCGGCCAGGGCCTCTTCGGGCCAGGAACCGCTCTGAAGGTGGGTGGCGCGGACTTCGCCTTCAATGGTTCCGACCTGGTGCTTGCGCAGCTTGCGCTCGGTCGAAGGCTGGGCTCCGCTCAAGGGAACGTCGGCACCCAGCGTTTGGCCGATCGTTTCACCGCGCTCGTTGAACAGGGCCGAGCCAGGCATAATAAGGCCTTTGGACAGCGAAGAATTGAGTACCCACACCCTCTTGCGTACGGTGAACCCGCGCTCGCTGCGCTCGGCATAGACCTCGGTCGAGTCGCTGAGCTGAAAGGCCTCTTGGCCGGCGATTTTGGCCTTGGCGTAGCCGTGAATGCGCTGGGCGGAGCCGCTAAGGGCGGCAATCAAGGAGGTAAAAAGCAGTAGGTTCTTCATCATAAGGCCATTAAGGTACATCCGCGAAGTTCTGCAGACTCAAGGCGGCCGAGGACTTCAAAGCTACCGTCGGCAAAAACTCGGCCAGCGTCTTCGGTCGCTATGAAGGCACAGGAATCCGCGTTGGCCAGGTCGATGACGTTAAGTCCGCAGCGCGATTCAAGCGCCGCATGAAGGCGCGGAGCCTCAAGATCGCATGAAGGCGCGGAGCCTCAAGATCGCGCGGTATTATTCGCATGCTGGGCGGGCAGTGAAATCGCCCATTGCCCTGCGAATAGGCTTGCGACAGCAGTTCAGTCATTCCGTACTCGCTGTGAATTTTGGTCAGCCCGAAGGCATTTTGAAGACTTTGGTGCACCTCGTCACGGCTGGGTTCGACGCGACGGCCCTTCATTCCGCCCGTTTCCATTATAAAAGTATTATTTAATTGGAATTGTTGCTGCTCAAT
>JBEEMM010000076.1:0-7017 GCA_041192685.1 Bacteroidota bacterium
TTTAACGGCTGTAGTTGGGCGATTCTCCCGTAATGGTCACGTCGTGTGGATGGCTCTCGGCCACCCCGGCAGCCGTGATGCGTACAAACTTGGCGTCGCGCTGAAGGGCCTCAATGTCTTTGGCTCCACAATAACCCATGCCGGCGCGCAGGCCGCCCACAAACTGGTACATGACCTCACCAACGTTTCCTTTATAGGGAACGCGTCCTACGATTCCTTCGGGCACTAATTTTTTGACGTCGTCCTCCACATCCTGAAAGTACCGGTCCTTGGAACCCGCCTGCATTGCCTCCAGCGAGCCCATGCCTCGGTAGCTCTTGTAGCGCCGTCCGTCTAGAATAATGGTGTCGCCCGGAGCTTCTTCGGTGCCTGCAAACATGGAACCCAGCATTACGCTGTCGGCACCTGCGGCAATGGCCTTAACAATGTCTCCCGTGTAGCGAATTCCGCCGTCCGCTATGACGGGAACCCCTGAACCTTTAAGGGCCTGAGCCACCGCCATAACTGCGCTGAGCTGGGGAACGCCGACCCCTGCAATAATGCGTGTAGTGCAAATGGATCCTGGGCCAATTCCCACCTTAACCGCGTCCGCACCGGCCTTAACCAAATACTTAGCGGCCTCTGCGGTGGCAATGTTGCCGACCACGACATCCAGATGCGGAAAAGCCTTCTTAATGGCCTGCAGGGTATCAACCACCCCGCGGGTGTGCCCATGGGCCGTATCCACAACAATCGCATCAACGTTAGCGGCCACGAGTTCCGCGACACGGTCAAGCACGTCTGGAGTAACCCCAACCGCCGCCGCAACCCGGAGGCGACCGAAGGTGTCTATGTTGCTGAAGGGCTTGGTCCGCTTCTTATTAATGTCGCGGTAGGTAATCAAGCCGAGCAGGGTGCCGTCTGCCCTGACCACCGGAAGCTTCTCAATTTTACTGCGCTGCAGTATCACCTCGGCCTGCTCCATGGTAGTGCTGTCGGCAGCGGTGATTAACCCCTCGGAGGTCATCACCTCACTCACCCCTTTAAGATCGTCGTGCTCAAAGCGCAAATCACGGTTTGTGATAATGCCAATCAGTCTTTTCTCGGAATCTACCACAGGAATACCCCCGATTCGGTACTCCGACATCAGTCTTTTGGCTTCGCCAATGGTCGCGCCCGTGGTGAGGGTCACCGGGTCTAAAATCATTCCGGACTCTGCCCTTTTCACCTTGCGGACTTCCATAGCCTGCCGCTCTGCCGTCAAATTTTTGTGCAAGACCCCCATTCCGCCTTCTTGGGCCATTGCGATTGCCATTCCGGCCTCGGTAACGGTGTCCATTGCCGAAGAAACCACAGGTACCTTAAGCTCAATGTTTCTACTAAAACGGGATTCAAGACGCACCTCACGCGGGAGCACTTCTGAAAATGCGGGTACTAGAAGTACGTCGTCGTAGGTGAGGTATTCCCCGAGGACCTTATTGGTGAAATCAGCCATAGCAACTTTAGATTAAGTTGCAAGCAAAACTACAAAAGTCCGCCCCTAGAAAAGAGACGGACTTTAAGTAAGTTTTAAGGCAGCAGTTAGTACAGCAAATTGAGCGTGCCGATGCGCTCCACGAGCTCTCCCTCAATGCTTCGGTAAATCAACTTGAACGTATACACGCCCTGCGGAGCAAAGCTGCCGTTGAGCTTGCCGTCCCAACCCTTGAGTTCGTTGGTCGTTTCAAAAACACGCTGGCCCCAACGATCAAAGACCTCTAGACTGTAGCTGCCTGGGCTCACATAAATCTGAGCCGGCCTCCAAACGCGGTTGGCCGCAACGTCTGATTTCGGATTAAAGCTGTTGGGAATAAAGATTCGAGGCTTGAATTCTGCCATGGCCGTCGTAGACGTAGAGCGGAATATAGAGCCGTCGGCATCCCTAAAGGCCAGCGGATTCACACCCTCCACCGCTACAACCCGATAGGCAATCAGGCCACTGTAGTCGCCCAATGGACGTGTGTTGTCTTGAAACAGGGTGTCTTCGGTGGACCCAACCAACTGAAATCCACCTGTTGGCTGCACCGCCCGGTAAATCTCGTATCGATCAGTGCCTCCCATGAAGTCCGCATAGGGGTTCCAGGTCAGGATGTTGGTCAAATTGTCCTGCTCGTCCACCTCCAAAACCATGGTGCGGCCAATGTTGGACGACGTATCGATGTTGCCGCAGCTGTCGGTGGCCACAACGCGGTAGGCATAGCGATGATCCTTGGGGTTTGCCGTGAAATCCTTAAAGCGGAACTCCCATGGGCCGGTAATGGGCTTGGGAAGCAAGCCAAGCGACTTGAACGGAGCGCCAAGTTCGTCGGCACGCTGCACGTCAAAGTGGACGATGTCTGCATCTCGGTCAATGAAGCAAACCAGCTCTACTCCATCGTCTTCGCGCACGCTGACTTTAGCCAAATAAAGCAGCCTTGAACGCTGAACCGCGAGCGAGGTAATGCAAACCTTGTTGGAAGAACTGGTCTTAAGGGCCGCAGTGTCTACCGCCCGAACGTACCAGCAGTAGGTCGTGCCGCTGCTGAGGTTGCGCATGCTGAAGGTTGAATCGTTCGGACCCTTGATTCCAACGAGGGTCTTGGTGGTAACGCCACCAGTAGGTGTCTCATCCATCCACACTTCATACTGCTTCACCCCTGCAGTGCCCCATCCGCTGTAGGTATTCCAGCGAAGGCGCATAATGCCCTCACATGGATCCATGTTTTCGGTGAGCACCATGTTGTTGGCGGCAGTTACAAGAAGGTCTGAACTTAAATTACCGCAGGAATCCGCAGAGATAATCTTATAATGGTCCTTGACGCTTTCGATTGAACCCGGAATCGTGTAGGGCATTGTGGTGCCGGGCTTAATGGTATCAATGGGAGACCATGTTCCGCTAGTCAATTTAAGAAGGTAGTAGTCTACGATGTCGTTGCTCGTACCTGGGGTCCATGCAATTACAACCTGGCCGTTGACTACAGAGACGCTGTCAATTGACAACACATCTGCATTGACCTGATCAGAGAAAAATCCAGACTTGTTGCTGCTTGCGCAGCCAGTATTGGTGCGGATTTGGTATTCGAGGTTTTGACCGCAAACGTTTACCGTGTCGCGGTAGGTCAGTGCACTCGTGGTATCAATTAACTGCCAAGCGGTGGTTGGAGCGAGACCGCGACGCCAAACCTCATAGGCTTGACTGTAACCCGACCAGGAACCGTTCCAAGTAAGCTCCGCCACATAGGAATTTGCCGGAGGCAGTGAGTTAAGGCTAAGGCCTATAGTTCGCAGAGTGTCGCTCGGTATACTTAAAAAGTCGCAACCACCCTTGGATCGGATGTAGTAGTAGTTAGCACCAACGGCTGGGGACGCATGGGTGTACCCAAGCGTTGCGTAGTTGAATACCGTATCAAGTACTGTGAATGGTGCCGTCGGACTCGCAGAATGGTAAATCACATAGGAGTCAAAGTTCATTCCGGTATCAGCAGGGAAACCCCAGTTAATACTGACCGTACCGTTCGAATTCACCGAAGCACAGGCATTGGTCATGTCGGGCGGGACGGGTATGGTTGAAACGACATTAATAACTACCGACTTTACTGAAACCGCTGGAATCGGGCAGAAGTTGTCCTGCATCCGCATGGCAAAAGTGTAGGAGTTTATCGGGCTACCGCATTGGGTACCTTGATAGGCAATATGGTTGCATGAAGTCAACCAATTGAACAAGACCTCGTTGTTCAATGGATTCACAAGACTGGTCTGGGGGGCCACCGGAGTAACCGTCGCACAAGGGGGGTTCAAACAACCAGTGACTGCATTCGACAGGGGGACTCCAAATTGTCCGCCGCTTGGAATAAACCCAATGGTTTGGGGTAAAAAGTTCGGCAGCAGTTGGGGGTCTTGCGACACGAGGTTAAAGCGCACCTGCTGTCCTGCAAACACGGTCGCCTCGTAGTAGGCCGTATCACCATTGATAACTACAGGAGTAACTCCCTGGAAACCCGGGATATTTGAGACCGCCAAGGTTGGCGGAGTATTGGGTGAACCCGTCGGAAGGTTGGGACAATTGTTCTTAATTGCCATAGGAATATCTCGGAATACCTCAGCGATCAACTGACCGCAGCGATAGGCCGAGATTTTAATAGATGTAGCATAGGATCCACCTGCAGAGGGATTCAATGTTATGTTCCCGGTAACATTATTGAGTTGAGCCGGTGTGCCCCCATTCGGTAGGGGGCTAATGGCTGTGTAGGGGGAAACATAGCCAATAGCTGCGCCTGCGCTGGTTAGTGATGGTGCCCAATCGTAGTAAATGGAATCCAAATCGTCGTCAAATGCAAACTGTGCGTAGGTATACTCGTAACCCGTACAAATCACTGACTTCGGGGGCTCTAAAAAGCGCGGAGAAGAATCGTAGCAAGGGTTGGTATTTTGGGGAGTTCCCGTAATACTGTAGGGGTACATTACCGCTCTTAGGAATAAATTCTGACTACCGGGGTTCGTTAAATTCGTCAGGGTATTGGGGCGACAGCAAAGGGAATAGCTAAACTGCCAACCGCCCGCAGGAGGGGTTCCGGTTAGGTTTATAAATGCGGATTCATAGCGAGCTTCTTCAAGTGCACCTTCACCACTTGCCGAAATATTGCATCGAATTGGCGAAGGAGTGACGTAGCAGGTAGGCGAAACGTCCGTATTCACACCAACCTGCGTCAAGGTAATTGTTCCAGCAGGGGAATTCGAATTCAAAGGCACCGTGCCGCCTGGAAGTGTAGCATTACCACTTCCGCAGTCGCGGTACAAAATCATGTAGAATTTAAACTTCCCGGCATTGGGCCCTGTGGTGAAGCACTTCCAGGTTATTTCACCACCGTAAGCGTGGGTCGCCTGAAGCTGAACAGAACTAAGAACAAGAAGCGCAGCAGCGGCCAGAAAACGTATCAATCGACTCATATGCTACAAAGAAACCACAATTAACCCCTTCGCTCCAAGCACCGCCGATGCCGAGGCCTAAGGTCGCGCCAAAGGCGATTGCTATTGAGTTTGTGAATTACGCCTTCTTGAAATCCCGAGAAATCACGAGTTTCTGAATTTCAGAAGTGCCTTCACCAATGGTGCAAAGCTTCGAATCCCTAAAATACTTCTCGGCAGGGTAATCCTTGGTGTAGCCGTAGCCTCCATGAATTTGAACGCCGTCCGTAGCCACCTCCACAGCGGTCTCGCTGGCGAAGAGCTTGGCCATGGCGGACTCTCTAGTAACCTTAAGCCCTTGGTCTTTTAGGGAACCGGCATGCCGCGTCATGAGTTCAGAGGCATAAATCTTGGTTCCCATTTCTGCAAGCTTAAAGGCAATACCCTGAAAATCTCCAATGGGCTGACCAAATTGCTCGCGCTCTCGGCTATAGCGCAGAGCAGCTTTTTGAGCACCTTTAGCAATACCAAGACTTAGTGCGGCAATAGAAATGCGTCCTCCGTCTAGAATTTTCATCGACTGAATAAAGCCTTCACCGACCTTGCCGAGCAGGTTGTCATTGGAGACATAGCAGTTGTCAAAAAACAAACCGGCTGTTTCGCTTGCGCGCATCCCTAACTTATTCTCCTTGCGTCCGCCCTCAAAACCAGGCGTTCCCTTCTCGACCACAAAGGCCGACATGCCGTGGCTGTCTCCCTTTTCTCCGGTGCGGACCACAACTACCGCCACGTCACCGCTGATGGCATGGGTAATGAAGTTCTTGCTGCCGTTAATTCTCCATCCGTCGCCGTCGCGAACCGCGGTAGTGTGCATGCCTCCTGCATCGCTTCCCGTGCCGGTCTCGGTAAGTCCCCAAGCGCCAATCCATTGACCGCTCGCGAGCTTAGGAAGCCAGCGACGCTTTTGCTCCTCGGTTCCGAATTGGTTAATATGCTGGGTGCACAAGGAATTGTGGGCGGCAACGCTCAAGCCAATGCTGCCGCAGACCTGAGAAATTTCGTCAACAATAGTAATGTACTCCGCGTAGCCCATGCCGGCACCACCGTATTCTGTGCTGACGAGCACACCCAAAAATCCAAGGCGGCCCATTTCGTGAAAAAGTTCCTTGGGGAAGACCTGGGCCTCGTCCCATTCCATAACATGGGGGGCAATATGCTGCGCAGCAAATTCGGCAGCCGAGGCTCGTATTAGGTCAAGTTCCTCGCTGTGCTTGGCTTCAATCGGGTAATTCATGCTATTTCAGTCTTAATTTATACCAACTTAACTACGAACTTATCTCGAAGTTCATAGCGTTCCCTGCTTTCAGGACATTCTGCCTGACCCAGGTCATTAAACTCGAGCCGATGGCCGTACTCACTCATCCAGCCAATCTGGCGCGAAGGATTGCCCACAACCAAAGCATAGGCCGGAACGTGCTTGGTCACCACCGCTCCCGCTCCAATAAAGGCATAGGGACCAATATCGTGACCGCAGACTATCGTAGCGTTTGCGCCAATGGTGGCACCACGGCCTACCCTTGTCGCACTGAACTGGTCTCTTCGGTTTATTGCGGACCTTGGATTGGTCACGTTGGTGAAGACCGCACTAGGGCCTAAAAAAACGTCGTCTTCGCAGGTAACTCCGTTATAAATACTGACGTTGTTTTGAACCTTCACGTTACGGCCCAAAACCACGCCGGGAGCAACCATAACATTTTGCCCAAGATTGCAGCCCACTCCGAGCACAGACCCTGAGCTGACATGGCTAAAGTGCCAAATTTTGCAGCCCGCGCCAACGACTGCGCCGTCGTCTACTACGGCCGTGGGATGCACAAAAAATTCAGGGTCTTGCATGAACCACAAAAGTAGGGCCTGCGCACTTGGCGTACTACCTTTGAGTATGCGTTTAAAAACATTTTGGATCGTTTCATTAGTACTGGTCTCGATTCTGCCTTCTTTTGGCTGGGGCCAAACAGGCCACCGCGTTGTTGGAGAAATTGCAACCTCTCAACTCAAACCCTGCACCGAGAAAAAAATCGCTGCGATTTTACAGGGCGAAAGCCTGGCCATGTGCTC
>JBEEMM010000077.1:0-6824 GCA_041192685.1 Bacteroidota bacterium
GCTGCTCGAAGGCCCGCTGCCCTCCTACTATGCCACCCGCATGGTTCCCAAGACCGAGCTTCCTGCCCCTCCGCTTGCGGCCAAAGACGCCAAGCTTCTGATTATTGGCGACGGAGACGTTGGAAAAAACCAGCGCAACATCATTCGAAACGATATTCCTCGAGGCGCCCCCCTCCCCCTGGGCTACGACCAGTACACCGGCCAGCAGTTTGGCAATTCTGACTTTCTGCTCAATGCCATGGACTACCTGCTCGAAGGCAATGGCCTCATTTCGGTGCGGGGTAGAGACGTGAGCCTGCGCCTGCTCGACCGGCCCAAGGTTGACGAGCGCGCGGCATTTTTCCAAGGCCTAAATTCCTTGGCTCCCATTGCATTAGTGCTCCTGCTGCACGCCCTTTACCGCAAACTTCGCCAGCGCCGATTTGGCCGACAAAATTCTGAATTATGAAGTCTAAGTTTAAACCCTTCTTTCGCCTTTCGGTAGTTATTGGCCTCGCCCTTGTGGCCTTGGTGGCCTTCTTGATTGTGCGAGAGTCCCAAAGCAATGACGACCTGAGCCCCGAAGCCTACGATTTTGCCCTGGCCGACACCGCATCCATTGACCGAATTGTTCTCTGGAACCGCAGCCCAGATACCGCCATTCTCACGCGCGAGTCGGGAATTTGGTTGATCAACGGGGCCCACCCGGCACGCCCAGACGCCATAGAGGTGCTGCTTGAAACGCTGTACCGCGTAAGGTTGCGCGGATTTGCGCCCGATGCCGCTACCGCCAATATTCTGTCGGCCATGTCGGTCTACGGAACCCACGTGGATGTTTCGGCCGGCGGGAAAATCCTAAAGTCCTTCACGGTGGGCACCGAAACCCCCGACATGCTCGGCACCTACTTTTTGCGCGACGGCTTTGGGCGCCCGGTGGCCGTTCATATACCAGGCTTTAACGGGTTTTTAAGCAGTCGATTCTTCTTGCGCGACGACCTGTGGCGACACCGGATTCTTTGGTCGAGCACCGAGGCTGTGGAGGCCATGAGCATCGAATACTCGGACTCCTCCGCAGCAAACTTCGCGCTCGAGCAGCAGGGCGGAACCTGGATTCTAAATTCCAAAGGCAAGACAGAACCCACCAACGGAATGGCGGTTCAAGCCCTGCTCAAGGCCGTGAATGCAAGCCAGTACGAAGGCGTAATTATTCCCTCTGACCTGGCCTACTCCAGGCAAGATAGCCTCAAGGCACTGCCGCCTCGAGTCCGTATGAGCATCCGGCGCAGCGATGGCACCGTGAATTCGATGATTCTCTACCACGTTCCCGCCGACCCCGAAGCGGTTGACGACAACGGCCGTCCGCAAGAATTCGACCCCAACCGTTTTTATGCGTTTATGGAGGACGACCGCATGGTTTTAGTGCAGCGATTCGGTCTTCAACACCTGTTGAAAAGTTCTCGCGCTTTGCGTGCTTCGAGGTAATTACTTTGCAGTATGAAGTTCATCGTTTCCAGCGGACAACTACTCCGCGCACTACAGACGGTTTCGGGCGTTATTCAGTCCAACCACACCCTGCCCATCCTCGACCACCTCTTGGTGGTTTTAGAGCCCAATAAGCTCACTATAACTGCCTCAGACCTGGAGACCACCATGACGACTACCCTCGAGGTGGCGTCTGAATCCGAAGCTACGGCTGCCATTCCTGCCCGCATGCTCCTGGACACGGTCAAGAGCTTCCCCGAGCAGCCCTTGACCTTTACCTTCAATCCAAGCGCCCACAGCTTAGAGGTCAGCAGCGATTCTGGCAAGTATGCGATTTCCTACATCGACGCATCGGAATACCCCAAAGCACCTGCGGTTCAGGCCTCGGTAACGGTGGAACTTCCTGCTCACGTGCTCAATACTGCGATTGCAAAAACCCTTTTTGCTGCGGGTAACGACGACCTTCGGCCCGTGATGAGTGGCGTCTTCTTTCAGCTCGCTCCCGACGGACTCACTTTTGTGGCCACCGACGCGCACAAGCTCGTTCGCTACCGCCGCAGCGACTATGCAGCGCCCCAAACGGCAGAGTTCATTATGCCCAAAAAGCCTTTGAACCTGCTCAAGGCAACGCTTGGAACCAACGACGACCTCGTGGAGATTCGCTACACCGAGCAAAACGCCCAGTTCACCTACGACGGCGTTACGCTCACTTGCCGTCTGATTGACGGTAAGTACCCCAACTTTGAAGGCGTTATTCCCAAGAATAACCCCAACCGCATGACCGTTGACCGCGGAGCCTTTACCGGCAGCGTGAAGCGCGTGAGCCTCTTTGCCAACAAGACCACGCACCAGATTCGCCTCAAGATGGCGGGCAACGAACTCTTCATTAGCGCCGAAGATCCGGACTTTGCCAACAAGGCTCACGAGCGATTGGCATGCAGCTACGAGGGGAGCGACCTTGAAATTGGCTTTAACAGCCGTTTTATCGTCGAAATGCTCGGCAACATTGACAGCAGCTCGCTAGTCTGGGAATTCTCAGCCGCCAACCGCGCTGGCCTGCTCTTTCCGGACCGTCCCAGTGAAGACGGAGAAGACTTGCTGATGCTGGTCATGCCCGTGATGCTCAACGCCTAGGATTTTTGCCGTGAACCTCTTGGTCGTTGCCGACGTGCACGGGTGTTCTAAAACACTTAAGACGTTAGTGCGCGAGCGTTGGAATCCTCACGACGAGTTTTTAATTTTTGTCGGGGACCTGGTTAACAAGGGGCCCAAGTCTGCCAAGGTGGTGGAATACGTTCGCGAGCTGCAAACGGAATACCCCTACAGCGTGTTTGTGGTGCGCGGAAACCACGAGCAAATGATGGTCGATGCCCACGATAGCCTCGTTTTGCCCGAGCCGTCTTTTTATACCCGATTTAAAAAAGACCTCATCAAACGCGGAATCCCCCTGAAGAAAACCATCGAGTGGATGCGCCGATTGCCCCTGAAGTGGGAAAATAAGTACGTAATGGTGACCCATGCGGGGATTGCGCTGCATGCCCGAGATCCCTTTGTGGCAGCCAACCTTCGGTCGGTACTGCACAACCGGTCGGCACTCAAAAATGTCGGCAAACTTCAAATTTTTGGTCACGTAATTCAAGAGCCAGAAATTCCGCGGTTTTACCCGGCGGCGAACGCTTGGTGCATCGACACGGGTTGCTGGAGGGGAGGCGGACTCCATGCCCTGCGCCTCACGCGCACCGGAGAAGTTTTGGAATTTCTGCGCGAACCAACCCACAGCACCGACCTTTGAACTGGAATTTGTCGATTCATTCTGACACCAACACACCCATGACCCATGCCTAACGCACTGTTTTCTGTACCCAAGGCCGTCAACGAGACGGTACTGAGCTATGCACCCGGAAGCCCAGAACGCAGCCGGCTTTTGAAGACCTACGAGAAGATGCTGGGCGAAGAAGTGGATATTCCGATGTTTATCGGGGGCCGGGAGGTTCGCAGCGGAAGCCTTCGGGAATGCCGTCCGCCCCATGACCACCAGCGAGTGATTGGCCGCTACCACTGGGGGGGCAAGGAGCACGTCGAGCAAGCCATTGACGCGGCCCTAACCGCCCACGCCTCTTGGTCGTCCATGCCCTGGTTTGAACGCGCCGGAATCTTTTTGCGCGCGGCCGACCTGGTGAGCGGGCCCTACCGCGATAAAATCAATGCGGCAACCATGCTGGCTCAGTCCAAAACGGTGCACCAAGCTGAAATCGATGCAGCCTGCGAATTCGCGGATTTTTTGCGCTTTAACGTGCAGTTTATGACCGAAATCTACGCCCAGCAGCCCGAGAGCTCACCCGGAATGTGGAACCGCATGGAGTACCGTGCTCTTGAGGGATTCATCCTGGCCGTTACGCCATTCAACTTCACGGCAATTGCCGGAAACCTTCCGTCTGCGCCCGCTTTGATGGGCAACGTAGCCCTATGGAAGCCTGCTGATACGCAAATCTATTCGGCTTGGGTAATCATGGAAATCTTTCGCAAGGCGGGCCTTCCCGACGGAGTAATTAACCTGGTTTATGCCGACGGTGCACTCGTGGGCGACCTCGTCTTTAAGCATCCTGACTTTGCTGGCCTGCACTTCACCGGTTCAACGGGCGTGTTCAAGCACCTCTGGAAGGAGGTCGGCGCAAACATTGACCGCTACAAGGCCTACCCGCGCATTGTGGGCGAAACGGGCGGCAAAGACTTCATTCTTGCACACCCTTCTGCGGATGCGGCCGAAGTCGCCACCTCCATGAGCCGAGGGGCCTTCGAATTCCAAGGACAAAAGTGCTCGGCCGCCTCGCGTGCCTATGTGCCAGCCAGCCTTTGGCCCGCCGTCAAGGCCAAGCTCGTCGAAGACGTCAAGAGCTTTAAAATGGGCAGCCCAGGGGATCCGTCCAACTTCATAACGGCGGTTATTGACGAGCGTTCCTTCGACAAGATTGTTTCCTTTATTGACTACGCAAAAAGTCAAAAAGACGCTGAAGTGCTGGTCGGCGGCGGACACGATAAATCCAAGGGCTACTTTATCGAAGCCACGGTAGTTGCCACGACGAATCCGAACTTTCGCACGATGAGCGAAGAAATTTTTGGACCCTTCTTGACCATTTTTGTCTACGAAGATGCCCAGTGGAGCGAAACCTTGGACCTAATCAACCGAACTTCAGAGTACGCCTTGACCGGAGCGGTCTTCTCCCGCGATCGGTATGCCGTAGACGAGGCAACCCGCCGTTTGGCCTTTGCCGCCGGTAATTTCTATGTCAACGACAAGCCCACCGGAGCCGTGGTAGGCCAGCAGCCTTTTGGGGGTGCACGCGGATCAGGAACCAACGACAAAGCAGGGTCAATTTTGAACCTCCTTCGCTGGGTTTCACCGCGCACGATTAAGGAAACTCTTGTTCCGCCCGCAGACTACCGCTACCCCTTCTTGGGCTAACGCCAGCAGCCAGTAACTAGTTACTGGTTTAGGCCGGAAGCTCCACGACGACCTTTGTCTCGTAGAATTCCCCAGGCAGCCACTGACTAATGGGGTGAATTCGGTGGCGAATGCCGCGAAGCTCTTCGCTAAGGTCGCCGCCCTTAAGCGCAAAGAGAGCAGTACTGGGTTTGGAGGACCAATTGCCCTTCATCCAGCGCTTTAGTTCACCTGCAGGCGCCACGGCGCGAGTGACCGCCAAATCAAAGGGGCCCTTCACCTCTTCCATCCGACCCCAAACCGCGCGGACGTTGGTTAATTCCAATGCATCAGCAATAGCCTGCACCACCTTAATCTTTTTTGCCACGGAATCCACTAAGACCCATTCCGCTTCAGGGAAGGCAATGGCCAAGGGGATTCCAGGGAATCCGCCGCCGGTGCCAATGTCGGCAACCCTCAAGCCGGGCTTTAGGGGCAGCACTTGCCCAAGGGCAAGGGAATGGAGGATGTGACGCTCCCATAAATTGCCGAGGTCCTTGCGGGAGACTACGTTGATCTGCGCATTCCAGTGGGCATAGAGCTCCGGCAGCAATGAAAGCTTAGCCTTAGCCGATTCCGACACAAAAGGGAACATCGAGGAGTCCATCAACCCTTCCAAAAGGGTTTGCTCATGGGGTCCCGCTTGGGTATGCGGCGGCGAACCAGGTCAAGCCGAAGCCAGAGGGGCATGCGCAGCGCATCAGACCAATGACCAAACCGAGAGGAGTGCACCAAAAGCACTGCTCCAACAAAAGCGTGAAGCGCAACCCAGGAGCCCGCGGCAAAAAACGCCTGATCGCGCATGAAATCGCGCAAGGGATCAAGACCCACCGCCTGAACGAGAACCACGTGCCCGCCAACGATGGCCATTGCCAGTAATCCGGCGAGGTCCGTCAAGAACAGGCCAAAAATTCCCAAAAGCAAGGCGCTTTGCTCTGACGATGCCCGCACTTCACGCAGCTTGGGATCCCGTTCAATTCCGCCCCGACGGGCAATGGTTGCACTGTCTGCCAATACTGAGCGCCCGCGCTGACGGAGCAGGGTCAGGAGCAGCTCCCCTTCGCCACCGTCCACGTGCATGCTGTCTTGAAAGCCCTTCAGCTCCATGAAGTCGTTGCTGCGAAAGGCAAAATTGACCGGCACCATAGAGGTCGGGAGTCCGCCCGTATGCTGGCGAAGCCAGGCCCATAGCTGGCCGGCGTGCATCGGAATTCGGGCAAGCTGGTTGGCCTCTACTACCTGAACCGGGCCCCAAACCGAAGAGGTTCCGCGGTCCAAGAGAGGCTGCGTCAAGGCGCCCAGCCATGGGGCAAAATTCTTTGGTGGAATGGTGGCAGCGTCCACCCAAACGGCATAAGTGCATTTTGTAGCCTTGATACCAAGGGTCATAGCCAGCTTGCGGGTGCGCCAAAACCGATTGCTGTGCGGCACTGTTACTACTTTAAGCCATTGGTACTTAAGTCTTAAAAATTCGATTCGTTGCGCGGTGTCGTCCTCGCTTTGGTTGTCAATGACCACCAACTCTACCTGCGCAGGCAGCTCGGCGCTGGCAAAAGCCTCAATCCATTCTTCAAAACGGCTTGCCGCGTTTCGGCCTACCACGAGCAGGGCCAAATCCTTGAGCGGCGCGGAATCCTGACCTACGCTCTGGGTGTTCAACGACCAAAGTCCGCGCGAAGCATAGACGAGAAGGGCCAATGCAAGCAGGGAAGCCAATGCAGAACCGATCAAAATGGCTGAAGCAAGCGGGCTCATCAACCAGGGCACTACTTGTTCCAACCACGCATTCATTATGCCTGCAAAAGTAGTCCAAGAACCGGCGCCGTACCTTTGGAAGGTGCAATTTGAAATCCAATCCAAAGACACCCAATCTTCGGCGAGA
>JBEEMM010000078.1:0-6792 GCA_041192685.1 Bacteroidota bacterium
GGGGTAGCCGCCGCCGCCGTAGCGCAGGCGAGCACCGGTTCCAAACTGGGTAACGCCCTGAAGCAGGCTTGTCATGGTGTAGGCAACTTCGGGGCTGAAGACCTCTCGCGTGGTAGGCCCAAATTCGTCGAGCACTACGCCGTTGGCGTCTTCGATGCGGAGCATTACGATGGGTTCCGTGTACAACCCCTGGTTGCCAAAGGCGGTGTAGGCGCCAACAAGCTCAAAGACGCTCATGTCGACGGTGCCCAGCGCGATGGACGGAACCACTGGAATGTCAGAGCGTACTCCTAGGTTTTGTGCCAGCTGGGCAATTGGGGCCGGGCCAACCTGCTTCATGAGGTAGGCTGTGATGGTGTTGACCGAGCCGGCCAAGGCCTGCTTGAGGGTAAGCACTCCGCCGTACTTGTTGTCGGAATTGCTGGGGCACCATGATTCCGCAAGTCCGTACTGGCCCGCTTCGATGCAGGTTTGAATGTTGGGAACCTGCATGCAGGGCGAGTACTTTTTGTCTGCAATGGCCGCTGCATAGACAAAGGGCTTAAACGTGGAACCCACCTGGCGACGCCCCTGGCGAACGGCATCGTACTTAAAGTGCTTAAAATCTACGCCGCCTACCCAGGCCTTGATGAATCCGGTTTGGGGCTCCACGCTGAGGAGTCCGACTTGATAAATGGACTTCATGTACTTGATGGAGTCCCAGGGGCTCATCAGGGTATCGCGGTCGCCGCCCCAGGCAAAAACCTTCA
This sequence comes from Bacteroidota bacterium, assembly GCA_041192685.1. Lineage (GTDB taxonomy): Bacteria > Bacteroidota > Bacteroidia > Flavobacteriales > Schleiferiaceae > TMED14. Next base: position 750 of record JBEEMM010000078.1, read on the forward strand.
TGTCAAGGGGTTTTTTAAACTCTGCAAGGGCGGCCGCTTCACCCATCCCCGCGTCGCGCAGCGACTGCCAGCGGGGAGTTTGCTTCATCGCTTTGGCAATGATTTGGTTGGCACCGGCCACGGAATTCCCTTGGTCAAAATAAAAGGGACCCGCAGCACGGCCCTTGATTTGCCGAAAGAATGCCTTTTGTAGCTGGGTCATGTGCTGCTCTACGGCCTCTTCTGCAGCACGCTGCACTCTACTGTCTATGGTCGTATAGATTTTGAGTCCGTCGGTATAGAGGTTGTATTCGCTGCCGTCGGGCTTGCGGTGGGTCGTAACCCACTCCTTCATGTACTGGCGAATGTGTTCGCGCAGGTAGGGAGCGAGGCCCTTGTCATGCCCCCCGGGGGTAAAGTCGATTTGGACCGGCAGGGCCTTGAGGGAGTCGGCTTCTTCTTCGGTAAGGAAGCCGCTGTTCTCCATTTGGTTGAGCACGGTATTTCGCCGGTTCAGCGCGGACTCCTCGCGCCCCGCGCGGGCAGGGTTGTAGAGCCAAGGGTTTTTGCACATTCCCACCAGCATGGCAGATTCTTCGGCGTGGAGCTCCGCAGGCATTTTGCCGAAGTAGACGTTGGAAGCGTTGTAAATGCCTACGCCCTGGTACAAAAAGTCAAACTGGTTGAAGTACATCGCAATAAGTTCCTCCTTGGAATAGCGGGACTCGAGCTGCATCGAAATAATCCACTCCTTGGGCTTTTGAAACAAGCGTTTAAAGCCCCGAGCAGGCTCGTGAAACATTTGCTTCGCCAGCTGCTGTGTAATGGTGGAGCCGCCCCCGTCGCGCCCAAGCTTCACCACGGCACGTGCCAGGGCGCGAAAGTCGATTCCGCCATGGTTTAAAAAACGCTCGTCTTCGGTGGCGATAAGCGCCTGAACGAGGTGCTCCGGAAGCTCGCCGTAGTCGGAATGCACGCGGTTTTCGGTAAAAAAAGTACCGAGCTGGCGGCCGTCTGAAGTAATAATTTGGGTGGCGAGGTAGCTCTTGGGGTTGGCGATTTCTTCGGTCGAGGGAAGGCTGCCAAACAAACCCGCCCAGGTGAGCAACAGCAGCAGAATTAGGCTAAGGGGCGCTGCTACCACCGCGTACCAAAACCAGCGAACCAGGATGCGAAAGTCGGTGTTCTCAGTTTTTGCCATCGCTGCGGTAGAGTTTAAGGGCTACAGAATGAATTCCGCGCAGGGGTTCGTCGCGCATCAGATGCTGAACGCGGAATCGATAGGTTTCGGCCTTTGGAAAGCGCAGGCCTTCTTGGCGGTAGGCCAGCGAAAGGGTCTTAAGCCCGGCGATGCCCTCGCCCAACCAGCGTCCGTCGGGGCTTGCGAGCTGAAACTCCACGGTGTCTTCATACACGGTTCCCGCGGAGTTGAGCACGTCGCGGCCGAGGTAGAGGTTGCGGTAGGAGTAGTCGCCCGCATGGCGCAGGTCCATCTCAACGCGGTAGGTGGCGCTGGTGTCGGTGATGGGGACCTCAAAAACCAGCATGGAGTCGCGGTGCCAGGCTTCGCCGTCGATTTCGCGAACAACCATAAATTCCGGGCTTGGTCCGCATGAAGCGACTAAAATGGCAAGGGCGGCAAAGGCGCAGATACGCAGAATTAGATGCATACGTTTAATACTGCGAAGGTATGCATCTTTGTGAGGTGGGACGAGGATTCGTTAGGGCTTGGAGCTCAATAGCTGCTGCGGCATGTTCAATGACTATGCTGGGCCAAACCCCCGTGGAATCCTGGCAGTACCACGCCCCGTTTCGCGAGTCGTTGCGGATCGCTGTTCTCGAAGATCGAGTGCTCGCGCTCAGCCCCTATGGCCTGGTGAGCCTTGAGGTGGACGGCCGCGTGCTGACCGCACAGAGCACGGTAGAAGGCTTGAGCGGGGTGGGAATGACCTCCCTAGTTGCAGGCCCCGACGGCCGGTATGCCTTAATCGGCTACCAAGACGGTCGCATTGATCGATGGACGCCTAGCGAAGTGCGCAGCATTGACGATATTCCGCGCAGCGGGCAATTCCAGGGCCGAACCGCCCTGCTCGATTGGGCCTTTGCCGGGCCAGACAAGGCCTTTATCGCCGCGGATTTTGGACTCGTTGAACTGGATTTAGTGTTGAATGCAGTGCGCGGAACCTACCGCATTCGCAGCGACAGCGAGCCCATGAGGGTGAGCGCCGTCGCGGTACTCGGCGACTCTGTTTTTGCGGCCACCGAGCAGGGTTTAAAGTCGGCCTCTCTGCTGGCTCCCCTCTACCTGCCCTCGTCTTGGCAGTCGAGCGGACGCTTTACCGACTCCGTCATCACGTCGCTTGCCGCGGTTCAGGGCAAACTCACCGCGGTTACGGCGGGCCGGGCCTACCAGCGCGACTCGGGGCTTTGGCAGAACCTCCCTACACCCAGCGACGGCCAAGTGGTCAGGCGGGTTTGTGGTTGCGGACCGCGCACGGCTTTGATTCGAGACTTTGACATCAAACTCTTTGACAGTCAAGGACTTTTAGTAAGTGACCTGTCCGGAGGACTCTCGGGCAACAGCCGCTTCACGCCCCGCGATCTTGCCTGCGGTTTTGTGGGCCAAGACGGCCAAGCCATGCGCTGGGTGGCCAACCCCACGCGCGGAATCACCCTTGTCGACAACCCGAACTACGCCCAGCACTTCAGCATTAACGGTCCGGCTGGCCCCCAGGCCTTCGACGTGCGCTGGGAGCCGAGCCGCGGAACCACGGTGATCACCGGCGCAACCGAGGGCCCCTGGACCCCGCTCTACCAAAACAACGGACTTTATCGCTTGGCGAGTCCCGGCAGCCTCTGGAAGCATGCCGACGGCGCTGCCTTTGCCGGGGCCAAGGACATTCTGGAGGTTTGCACCAACCCTACGGATTCCGCCCACTGGTTTGCGGCCTCTTGGGGCGGAGGTGTTTTGGAGTTCCGCGACGGGGCTCTGTTTCGCCGTTGGACGGTTGGCAATTCCTCCCTGCGCGCAGCAAACGGAGCAGGGCCCAACGACGTGCGCTGTGGGGGCATGCTTTGGGGGCAAGACGGCGCCCTTTGGGTTACCAACAGCCTGTCGGACCTGCCCCTGCATCGCTACGATCCCGGCAGCGAAACCTGGCAAGGATTCGCCATAGGCTCCCTCAACGGGCAGTCCATAAAGCAGATTCAGCAGGCCGACAACGGAGACTTTTGGATTCAAACCCGAACGGCAGGCCTGGTGGCAGTGCGCATTGCAGGCGGAGTGGCCTCCTCGAGGGTCCTAACTTCGGGAGTGGGCAACGGAAGCCTCCCGAGCTCGAGCATCGGGGCCTTTGACCTGGCCCCCGACGGCAAGCTTTGGGTCGGAACCGCCAGCGGACTCGGCCTGCTCTACAGCCCCAAAAACGCCTTCACCGGCGGCCCCTTTGAGGCCCAGCAGCTGCTCGTGGAGGTCGACGGCCGCGTACAAGCCGTTTTAGCCGGGCAAACCATTACCGCCATTGCAAGCGACGGAGGCAACCGCAAGTGGATAGGCACTGAAAGCGCGGGGCTTTTTCTCCTCTCGCCCGACGGACTTCTGGAGCTGGCGCACTACCGAAGCGACAACAGCCCCTTGCCCAGCAACCGAATCAACGGAATCGCCCTCGACACCGACTTGGGCTACGCCTACATTGCCACGGACCAAGGACTTTTTGCGCTCCGGAACGCCTCAACTTCTCCGGCCGACCGGCTGAACGATGCGCTGCTCTTCCCCAATCCCTACCGCCCTGAGTTTCGCGGCCCTTGGACCATAAACGGCCTGGCAGACAACTGCTACGTCAAGGTTACGACCACCGACGGGCGCCGGGTTTCAGAGGGCTTTGCTTCGGGAGGCCAGTTCGTTTGGGATACCCTCGACCCCGAAGGCAGTCCGGTTGCGAGCGGACTCTACCAGTTTTGGATCAACGACCCCCTGGGCGCCCAAGTGCGGGTGCTGCAGGGACTGCTGGTTCGGCCCTAAATGGAACTTCAGGCACAGCCCGCACTGGTCTTGGGTCGCACCCGTCAAGGCGACCGCGCACTGGTGATTCGGCTTTGGCTGCGCGAGACCGGGCCTTGGTCGGCCTACATTCCCAACGCGCGCTCTTCTTCGGGCGGATTCTGGCCAGCCATGGCCCAGCCCCTTACGGCGCTGGAGGTCGTTCCGGCCCGTGGCCGCGGAAGCCTTGGGCGCCTCAAAGAAGCACGACTCAACCCCGTTTGGCGCCGTCTCCACGACGAGCCCCTAACTCAAATGCTGGCAATGTATGCGGCAGAAGTTCTGGGCCGCGTGCTGCACGAAGGCAGCTCGAGCCCTGCATTTTTTGATGAGGTCCTAGCCCAACTCACCGAGTGGGACCATCCGCAAACGCCCCTGAGCCGTGCTGCCCTGGACTGGACCCTGCTCTTGTGCCGCCACCTTGGCTTTGAACTGGAGGCGCCAGAGTACAGGGGCTGGCTGTTTTTTCCGGCCGAAGGAGCCTGGGCACCCCTGGGAAGCCATGCTTCTCGAGCACTGACCCCTGAGGTTTCGGAGTCACTGGCGGCCGCCCTTCACGGCGAGCCTCTGGGCAGGGAGCGACGAAACGAGGCCCTGGATGCCCTACTGGCCTACCTCGAGGCCCAGCACAGCGGCTGGGGCCAGCTCAAGTCGGTAGAAGTCCTGAGAAGCCTTTAGCCTACTTCGGGGAGGGTTCTCCCCAGCGCAGGGATGCGGCTATTTCATCGAGCTCCATCAAGAGCCGGTATTTTTTGGCGCTGGGAGCAAAAAGTAGGGCGTCGGCCGTGACCACCGTGCCAGAAGCATCGTCAAAAATTCGGTGGCTCACAAAGGGTCCGCCCCCGAAGCCTCCCACGGTTTTGAACAAACCGGCAGTGCGAATGGCGCGCTGGCCGTTGGCAGCCGTGTAAAAAGCTTGCGTAGGCGGAACCAAAAGCTCGGTGGCAAGGTGGCTCTTTGCCGCCGTGCCTTCAAAATAACTTTTGAGCAATGCGTCGCGGTCTACGATAACGTCTGCCTCGGGCGTGGGAGAGTCGTCGGCCGCTTTTTTCGACACAATGAGGTACTGTTGGCTCTTTTTGGTTTGCATGCGGAGCACGACTAGTCCCGGCTTGCTCAAGGTCACCAAAAACCCCTCGGGCAGAAGCATCTCCGCAACACCGATTTTGGCAAGCTCCTTGGGCAATGGCGACTGCGATCGTTCCTTGAGCTTTTGACGCAGAACCTGCGCGTCGTGCGCGGCAAATCGGTTCCCAAGCTCCGGAAGGACCTTAGCCAGCAGACTCGGCAAGGCCTCTAGCGAGGGAGCAATAACCTGAACTGCAATTTGCGGGCGAGCGTAGGCGTCGCGTACCTCCAGCACTGCGGTCGAATCGGGGATGACCTCAATACTCAGAAGGCTTTTGCCGCGCCGCAAAAGATTGTTAATCTTCTGCGGTACGGCATGAATGATTCCAAAGCGCGGCTCGGCCTGGGGAAGGCCCTCGACGGGGGCTCCGAGAATTTCAGCCACAGCCAAACCTGCGCCTTCATTCCACAGGTCCTCGGGGCAGATTATAGTCAGGTCGTTATGGGTTCCGTTGCTCGGCGGCAGGCTTCTGTATTGGGGCTTTTGGTCGCCCTTGCCCTCAGCGCTTTTATTGCCCTCGGACTCCTCTGCGGCACAGCCCGCGACCAAGGCAAGCATGCCCAGCAAAGCGGCTTTGGCGATCAAGGCAGTAAAATAGGCAGGTTTTGGGCTCAAAGTCCAGGGGCTCATTTCTTCACGATGAGCCTTTGGCCAATCTGAATCGTTGTGCTGCGGAGGCGGTTCCAGCGCTGAATGTCGCTGACCTTGCTTCCGTATTTTTTGGCAATGCTGCTCAATGTTTCGCCCGATCGAACTTTATGGTAGCGCAGCGTCGTTTCGGCGGCGGGCGCGCTTGCGGTGGGTGCGGCCGTCTCTGCGGAGGCGCTGGCGATTGCACTATTGGGTTGCGACCCGGCATAGGCGGAGTCGGCGCACTCCATAAAGCTCGCTACCGC
>JBEEMM010000079.1:0-10137 GCA_041192685.1 Bacteroidota bacterium
CGAAGTACCTGTTCAGCACTGCCAATGCCGCCACGGTTACTGGGGATTCGGCTACGGCTAAAAACGCACTGGCAACCGTACGCGTTGTTCCTAATCCATACTTCAGCTTGAGTCAGTACGAGACATCACAAAACGAGAATCGCGTCAAGATTACCAACCTGCCGCCGCGTTGCACGATGTCTATTTATACTACCGAAGGTGCTCTGGTGCGGACCTTGCGCAAGGACAACTCGGATACTTGGATCTATTGGGATCTGACCAATAACTACCAAGTGCCTATTGCGAGCGGGGTCTACCTCATACACATTGATGCTCCAGGCATCGGTCAGACCATTGTTAAGTGGTTTGGAACCATGCGTCCGTTCAACCCAACTGGCTTCTAAGAACTAAGGAATTATGAAAAATATTGTACTTACCTCCGCCCTTTTGGCTGCTCTGTCGGCCTTCGCTGGCAATCCCGTACGTTCGGGTTCGGCCGGCGCGTCGGAACTCCTTGTTAATCCTTGGGCTCGCACCGCGGCCTGGGGAGAGGGCAATACGGCCAACGTGAGGGGCTTTGAAGGTCTGTATGGCAACGTTGCGGGCATTGCTCGCATCGACGGGATGCAGGTCGGATTCGCCAATACGCAATGGTTGATGGGCAGTGGAATCACGCTCAATGCAGGAAGCCTTGTTACCCCAACCAGCAATGGTGGTGTGCTGGGAATACACATAACCAATATGAACTATGGAGACATTGAGGTTACCACCGAGGATCAACCCGACGGGGGCTTAGGCAGCTACAGTCCCTCTGCTACGGTAATTGGCCTTGCCTACGCGAAGAAGTTTACGCAGAGCATTTTTGGTGGAATTAACATCAAGATGTACAACTCCGCAGTAAATAATTTAAGTGCGACGGGAGTATGCTTCGACGCGGGAGTTCAGTACATTCCTGCCAACGTCAAGGATTTTTCTTTTGGAATTACCATGCGCAACATTGGCCCTTCCTTCTCCTACCGTGGAGACGGTTTGAGCATTGTGCTGCCGGTTCCGACGGGGCTTTACACCAATAGTTTTCAGAACCGGTCCGAGGATTTCGAGCTGCCTACGCAGCTTGCGATTGGAGCAAGCAAGGGATTTGACCTTATTGAAGGGCACAAAATCACCGTTGCGGGCAACTTTATTTCGAATTCCTTCAAGAAGGATCAGTTCACGGTTGGCGCAGAGTATGCATTTAAGGAACTTTTTGCGCTGCGCGCAAGCTGGGCTCAGTTCGACAATCGATTTGATGGCTTGAGGTCAGAAGCGATTACAGGCCCCGCGGCAGGGTTCACGTTCAATCTTCCGATGGGAGACGGCAAGTTGGACCTGAGCTATGCCTACCGCATGACGAATTCCGCATTTGGCGGAATTCATACGGTCGGAACGGCCATCGTATTGTAAAATCGAGTACTTTGCAGCCATGAAGACTCCCTGTCGGGGGTCTTTGTTGCTTAAAACCAATCACGAATGTCGCTGTCATACTACACCCCCGAGGGCTTTAAGAAGCTAAAAGAAGAGCTGGAACACTTGCGCAGTGTGGAGCGTCCGCGCGTTTCTGGGCAAATTGCAGAGGCTCGAGACAAGGGAGACCTCAGTGAGAATGCGGAGTACGATGCCGCTAAAGAGGCTCAGGGCATGCTGGAGATGAAGATTGCCCGCATGGAGGAGTTGGTTGCCAATGCCCGTATCGTAGATGAGTCTCAATTGGATGCGACCAAGGTGCTTATTTTGTCTAAAGTCAAAGTGCGCAATCCCCAGACCTCAGCGACGATGACCTATACCCTGGTAAGCGAGCAAGAGGCCGATTTAAAGTCCGGAAAAATCTCGGTAAATTCTCCAATCGGCAAAGGCCTCTTGGGCAAGGCGGTAGGGGAGGTAGCTGAAATTCAAATTCCGAGCGGACTTATGAGTCTTGAGGTTGTTTCGATTGAACGCTAAGTATGGCAAGTATTTTTTCTAGGATTATTGCAGGGGAGATTCCCTGCCATAGGGTTGCTGAAACAGACCGTGCCATTGCATTTTTGGACATTCGCCCCCTCACCGAGGGTCATACTTTGGTGGTCCCCAAGGCAGAGGTTGACAGCATCTTTGATTTGGATTCGGAAGATTATCAGGCTGTGTTTGATCTGGTCCGCGCTGTGGCAGAGGCCCAAAAAGCAGTGGTTCCTTGCACGAGAATTGGTTTGACCGTTCTTGGATTTGAAGTGCCGCACGCCCACGTTCACGTCGTCCCCCTGAGGTCAGAGGCTGATTTGAATTTTGCGAATCCCAAACTGCAGCTCGATAGCCTTGAATTAGAAGGTATTGCGAGAAGACTCCGCGAAGCCATCTTGGTGGAGTCCCTTTAATTTTTTGATCCCCTGATGCTTAGGGTGATTGGATTTTTTATATATTAGGGACAACCTAATATTAAAACACAAACTTCGATGAAAAGAATTTTACTCATTTTTGCTCTGATGCTTGCCTCGGTTGTAGGGGTCAATGCTCAGGTGGTGCTCAACATAATGTCACCAAGTTCCATTCAGGGTGGTTTGACCCATACCAATAATGGCAACTCAACGGGCTGGGGACTTGCCGACCTTCTTAACCCTGCGGACGCCGTTTTGGATACGGTGGTGGTCATGGACGACAGCACGGCAGGCGTAAACACTGTCGTGGGTACTGACCCCAATACGGGCAATGCCTACCCAGGCATTCCTCTTAAGTACGAGGGATGCAATCTTGATACTACCTCTGCATGGCAGACCAACCGCCTCGCAGGCAAAATCGTTCTGATTTCGCGTGGAAGTTGTGAATTTGGTCTAAAGGTCTACCTCGCAGAACAGGCAGGTGCGCGTGCGGTTATATTGTACAACCGGGACAATGCCCAACTTAACGCAGGGCCAGGAGCCTATGGCGCTTTGGCGACGATCCCCTTTGCAATGATAGCAAGGCCTGACGGCGACATGCTCAGGCTTGCCATTGAGGGCGGACAAACCGTGGTTGCCTTCTTGGGCAATAAAATTGGAGCCTTCCCCAACGACATGAGTATTTCTCCGACTGAGGCTATGTACCCTCCCGCTCTTGCGGTTCCGGCCTTGTTGGCTCAAGATACGAGCGACTTTAAAATGAAGCTCGGCTTCTGGGCGCGCAACGACGGTTCTGCTAACCAAAGCAATGTAATTGCCAACGTTACGGTGAAGCGCGGTGGAACAACGCTTTACACGATGTCTACGTCGTCGTTCTCTATGAAAGCGGGCGACTCGAGCTACGTCAGCTTCCCGCCCTTTCAGCTCAATGGCTACCCCCTTGGCGCTTATGACGTGAACTACAATGTCAACGTAGCCAACGAGTCCTTCCCCTTAGACAACAACATTGATTTTGCCGCGGTAATCAACGACAGCCTCTTTAGTTATGCGAGGGTAAATCCAACGACCACTTCCGGCACCCCCAAGCAAGCCGCATGCTGCTTAAAGGCGTGCGCTTCGCATGCTTTACTAGTGCTCCCGACAGCCTTACAGGACGCACAATAGATGTTGCGGTAGACGAGTGGCTTGACAGCTTTACAGACATAGTTGATACCAATTGTAAAGTAACCAACACATCGCCTTTGGCAGTGGAGACCTACACCTACACCTCTAATGCTCAGGATTCTATGGTGACTCAATTGTTTGATGATCCAATCGAACTAGATGATAACATGCGGTATATTATTACCCTCAACACATCGGACCAATCTATTTTCATGAACCACTCCTATGGTCCAGCCTACCAGCTCAACGACCAGACTGCCGGGGAGCAGCCTCGCGAGTTGATACGTGTTGACAATTCATGGTTTACCGGTGGATTCAGCAGTGGTCGGATTCCAACCTTCCAGTTAATTATGGAGCAAAGCTTCATCGGGGTTCCCGAGGAGATTGTGGTGGATGCCCTGGTTTATCCCAACCCTTCGCGGCACCTGGTTTACTTGAAGCTCAATGGTTTTGAGCCCGCTGCAGGTATTTCGGTTTATGATATGACCGGAGCCGTGGTTCTTCAGAAAGCGCAGGCTTCTTTGGTCAATGGTGAAATGGTCATTGATGTGAGCAGCTTGCCTAGCGGTGCCTATGTGGTGGTAGCACCAGGCGTCAACGGCGATCTTCGAGCCAACTTGGTGGTTAGCCACTAAGGGTACTCGTTGTTTGAAGTATGGAACCCGGCCTAGGCCGGGTTTTTTTATGCCTCAAGGGGCGGAATTGCTGATGCAGGTCTCAGTGGGATCGGAGCTGAATCCCTGGAGTTAGACGCTGCGGTCGGGGTTTTGGGCCAGGAATTGGGACCAGGCGTTTCTACCCTTGGCCTTGGACTTCTTTGGGGCAATAGGGGCTCCTGCGTCGGTTAGGATTTCAGCTCGATCTAGAGTTAGCGCGTGGCAGGCCGCAACGGCTAGGGCATCGGTCGCGTCCAGCAGTCGTTTGGGGTCGTCGGGTATGGCAAACATGGAATGGAGAAAGCCCGAAAGCTGCTCTTTGGATGCAGCTCCGCGGCCTGAAATCCGTCGTTTAACCACCGCAGGAGAATATTCTGCTACGGAGAGTCCGCGCCGCAGGCCTGCACTGAGAATAACCCCCTGTGCGCGACCAAGTTTAAGCATGGACTGCACATTTTTACCAAAAAAAGGCGCTTCGACCGCAAGGGAATTCGGCTGGAACTGATCGAGCAGCTGCTCGACAGCCTTTAAAATATCTCCAAGGCGCTGCACGGAATCCTTGCTGGCCTGAAACTTTACGCTTCCTAGGTCTACGAGCTTAAGTTGGCCGCCGACTCGATCGACGACACCGAATCCCATGACCACGGTACCGGGGTCAATGCCAAGAATTCGTTCCGACTGACTCATGCAGAGGGGACTCCCCCACGCATGCTTTGCGCAGTGGGGGCCTGATAGAGATGAATTCCAAAGCTTGGAACCGCTGCGATCAAATGGTCAAAGAGGTCGGCTGCGATGGACTCAAACTCTTCAAAGGCAATGGTGTTGGCAAAGCAATAAATTTCAAGCGGAATTCCCTCGCCACTAATGGCCAGTTGGCGCACCATTATGCTGTGCTTGTTCGATACCCTCGGGTGTTCCGCCAAATAGGATTGGGCATAGGCTCGGAACACGCCTAGGTTGGTTAGGTGCCGCCCGTTAACCGGCGAGCTTTTGTCGGCGCCAAGTTTTTGGTTGTATTCCGCAATTTCAAGTTCGCGGGCGTCGAGGTAGGCATTGACCCTCTGTATTTTGCGCAGTTCCACAAGGTCTGCGTCCGTTAAAAATGACACACTCTCGAGGTCAATGACCATGCTCCGCTTGATGCGACGAACCTTGGCGAGGCGCATTCCGCGCCAGTTGACGAAGGAGTCCGTTACAAATGCCTTGGCCGGAATGGACGATATGGTATTGTCAAAGTTCTTGATTTTGACGGTAGTAAGGTCGATGCTGACGACATCGCCGTCTACTCCAAACTTCTCAAAGGTGATCCAGTCGCCTTTTTTAACCAAGTCATAGAGTACGATTTGAAAGTTTGCCAAAAGTCCGTTGATGGCGTCTTGAAAAATCAGTACGAAGATGGCCGTGGCGCCTGCCAGTGCCCCCAGGATGCTGGCGAGCGAAGTGCTGGTGAGTACCGATACGATGGCAAGGCTTCCGATTAACCATGATAAAAACAGGGTTACCGAGAGCAGGGTCTGCAGGGGTTTGTCTTTAAACGTTTCAAGGTCTTCAACCACATGAGCTGCGGCGCGTGCGGCCCGGGTAACCACCACGACAAATTGGTAGATGAGCACGAGCACCAGGAACTTGTCAAGGGGCGCAATCCATTTCGGGAGGTCTTGAAAGACGATCGGAAGGAAGGTCCGAATGATCATGGTCGGGATAAGGTGGGCGAGGGCGTGAAAAACTCGTTCCTTAAAGAAGTAGTCGTCCCAGGTTGCCTTACTGCGCTTAACGACTAAATGAATGAGGGCAACCACTATTTTGCGCACAAAAATGTCTGCCAAAAAGCTAATGACCAGCAAGGCGCCCAGATCGGCCAGCACGGTAAGAATACTGATCCACCAGTCGTTTAGTCCGCTTTGATCAAAAAAAGCGCGAGTCCAGTGGCCGGGGTTAATTTGGTCCATAGGGTAAAGGTAGAAACCTAAAAGGTTTATTTTGAGTATGCAGCAGCATTTATGAATCGAGAACCGCAGGCAGTTAAAGCCCCAAGCCTCTATGGCACAAAGACCTAGTTGGTGATGACTACCTCTGCGGTGCGGATGGCACTGGCGTAGAAGTAGCCCAGCGCGTAGTCGTTCTCGTCGCCTTCTCGGTAAATGTTGCCGATAATTGGGGCTGGAGGGGGGTCAAAGAGTCCGCCCACTTGAAGCGTTTGCTCGCGCAGCAGGTTGAGGTAACCAAAAAGGCCCATGCTAATACTGCCGAGTTCGACCATGTACTTGACGCCGACGGAGTCTGGCCCCGCAATCTGTATGGGCGGGATAGTGGGGGGGCTCGGAAAAACAAAGCCATCGTTGAAGTCGTCGTTAAACAGAGTCAAATCAAAGGTCTGGTTGTTCAGGGTATCGTTGCGAAAGACGCGAACTCGGTAGTGGTCTCCGCGCCCCGGAGCTTCAGACCAATGGATGAAGACGTAGCGACCCTCGCGCTGGAATGGAGCGCGCGGCAAATACTGGGAGTAGATGGAGTCTGCGTCGTTGCAGCGGTTAATGGTTTCTGCGGCAGAGGTCCAGGTTCCGCTCGGGTAGCCTTCGCGCTCGGGGACGCTGACCATTACGCGGTAGCTACGCCCCACTTCGCCTTGAAAGTCAGCCATGTATCGCCCTTCGCCCCGATGGATTAGGGTGTCGGCGGGCAGCCCGTCTTCATAGACCAGGACTAAGGCATCGGTTACGGGCTCGTTGGGGTCGGTGTTGAGGTAGGGTACGCTCCACTTTACGTCGACTCGCACGGAGTCCCGGTCGGTAACGCGGCCGTTTACAATAAGACGGGTTTCGCCCTCGGGCAGGTCAACCTCAATAATATCCTGGCAGCTGGCTAAGGAAGCAGCCAAGGCGAGGGGCATAAGCAAGCGAAGGTGGCGCAGGTGGCTCATTAAAGGGAGAAGTTATAGGTGAAGAAGGGTACTGCAGAGCCAAAAATGCTCAGGCGGTAGGCAGATACGTTGGTTGGGTTTTCAAAGTCCGCCCTAAAGAAGATGCTGTAGGGATTGCGGCGGCCGTAGGCATTGTAAACCCCAAAGTTCCAACTGGCTCGTTTGCCCACGCTCCGGGTGAAAGACAGGTCAAGTCGGTGCGTAGCTGGAGTTCGCGCTGCGTTTCGGTTGGTGTACACGGGGTAGTAAATGCCCTCAAATTCGCCGCGCGCATCGGGGTAGGTTATGGGGCGCCCCGATTGGTAGATCCAGGTTCCGCCCAGATCCCATTTTTTGCTCATGGTCCAGGTAAACACTACACTTAGGTCGTGAAGTTTATCCCAATTGGCCGGGTACCATTCGCCATTGTTGATGCGGGTAATGCGCGTGGGCCCATCCACGAGGCGTTCGGTCCGCCCCAAGGTGTAGCCAATCCAACCGGTTAGTTTGCCGGTTTTCTTCTCAAGGAGCAATTCGGTGCCATAGGCTCGGCCGCCGCCCGAGAGCAGTTCGGTTTCAATATCGTCGGTGAAGACGAGGTCTGCGCCGTCGCGGTAGTCTACTAGGTTTTGAAAGGACTTGTAGTAGGCCTCCCAACTGATGCGGATTCCGTTGTCGTCGTTGAAGTTGCGCACCGCACCTACAGCAATTTGATCAACCGTAGCGGGGTCAATGTAGGGGCCGGCCGGCCGCCAAACGTTCACCGGCGTGGCAGTGGTGTTGTTGGAGATTAGGTGGATGTACTGACGGGAGCGGTTGTAGCTAGCCTTCAGCGACGACTTGGGTCCGAGCTCGTAGTTTAGGGCAAAGCGAGGCTCAAGTCCGCCCAAATTCACAAAAGACTTCACGATTTCACCGCTTGCATAGAAGGCAGTGTCGGTGATGGTGGTAGGGCTAGGGTAGAGGGGGTCCGCATAATAAAATACCCGGCGCTTACCCAGATTGGCAAAGCCGCTGTAGCGCAGGCCCGCTGTGATGCTGAGGTTCTCCGTTACTTTGATGTCGTCGCTCACGAAGATGGCCGGCTCGGTGGCGAATTCTTGGCGCAGTTCAATGTCAAAAGCTCCAGTGATTTGGCCGGGCGAAAAAATATAGTAGGTGTTTTGCACGCCCCAGTCGAGTTTGTGCCTTGAGTTGGCGTAGTAGGTCCAGCCAAGGTTGGTTACCGTGTTCTGGATGCGCGAATCAAGCTTGAACGAGGGAACGGCGTCTTCGGGAGTGCCCAAGGAATAGGTGTAGTCGGAGTAGACTGCGGTGGCATTAAAAAACAGCTTTGAGTTGACTACCCGGTTCCATCGCAGCGTGGAGGTCCAGTTGCCCCAACCGAAGTCAAACAAATCCTGGGCGCCAAATTGGTCGCGGCCAAAGTACATGCTGGCGAATACCCGGTCTTTGTCGCTGAGGGTTGCATTGACTTTGGCGTTGAGGTCGTAGAAGTAGATTTTGGTATTTTGAAGCTCGAGGTTGCCGGTGTAGGGCAAAAACAAATCAAAATAAGACCGACGCCCGCTGACCATGAAGCTCGCCTTCTGCTTCACCAGGGGCCCCTCGACCGTCAAACGGCTGCTGAGCAGGCCTATGCCTCCTTGGGCAGCAAACCGCTCACTGTTGCCTTCTTTTTGACGCACGTCGAGCACGCTCGACAGCCGTCCGCCGTAGTTGGAGGGCATTCCTCCCTTGTACAATGTGACGTCACGCACCGCGTCAGCATTAAAAATGCTAAAAAATCCAAAAAGGTGCGACGAGGAATAGACGGGAGCCTCATCGAGCAAAATCAAGTTTTGGTCTGCGTTGCCTCCGCGCACGTTAAAACCGTTGGAAGCCTCGCCCACGGTAGTAACCCCCGGCAGAAGGGTGAGGGTGCGCACAATGTCAGTTTCACCAAGCAGTTGCGGAATTTTCTTTATCTCTTTAGAGCTTAATGTGCTCACCGACATTTCGGTCGTTTTGACGTTGTTGTCGAGCTTGCGCTGCCCCTGCACGGCGACCTCACCGAGTTCAAAGGACTCTTCTCTGAGGCGCACATTAAGCCTTATAGCCTCACGGCCCGCCTTAATGGATTGCGTAAAAGGCGTATAGCCCAAAATCTGCACCCGAATGGTACCTGCGTCAGCAGGAATAGAGAGGCTGTACAGGCCGTAGGTATTGGTTAAAATACTGGTTTTTTTGCTGGGGGACTCCCATGCGACCACTACACCAGTGAGGACTTCTCCGTTGGAATTGTCCACGACGGTTCCGACAATACTGCGGGTCTGGGCGGCAAGGCCCAGGGGCAGGCAAAGGAGGCAGAGAAGAATTCGGTTCACAGGAAAATTATGGGCGTTTGCAGTCGTGTTCCCACTAGGTCAAACACTGTGCCGTCCTAATAGTTTGCCAGGCCTGACAACTTGGCCTGCCATGGCAAGAGCACGGCATGAATTATGTACTTTCGGACTCATGCTCGCGAACCTTCGCACACTCTTTATGACACGTAACTTGAAATACACTATCCCTGCGCTGATTTTGGTTGCAGGGGCGGCCTTTGGATTCCAGCGGATTCAGTCCGACAACCCCGAGAAGGAATCCCTTATTTTGCGTCTAGTGACCGAGGCCCTTCAAGGAGTGCACTACCAGCCGCGCGAAATCAACGATGAATTCAGCGAAGACGTGTTCAGCGCCTACCTCGAACTCCTCGACGGCGAAAAGCGCTTTTTGTACCAATCGGACTACGATTTTCTGGCCAAGAGCCGCCTCCTTCTTGACGATTTTTTGAAGAGCGGAGACTTGAAGTTCTTTGAGGAAAGTACGGCGCTATGGGTTAAAAGGCGCGAAGAGGCCCGCCGTCGCTTCACCCGTTTATTGGCTAAGCCATTGGATTACCGCACTACGCGGACTCTGGAGACCGACGCGGAGAAGCGACGTTTTGTCAAGGATTCGACTGCGATGGACGGCTTTTGGGCGGACTACCTCACCTCGCGGGTTATGGATCGCCTCTACGACCGCGCTTATG
>JBEEMM010000080.1:0-6632 GCA_041192685.1 Bacteroidota bacterium
AACCTCTTCCTGGAGGGCGCCCATCATGAGCTCACGCGGATCCATACCGCTCGAAGCATAGACAGCATAAGCTTGCATGGCAGCTAAGGCTGGACCTATAAAATTTACTAGGTCGTTGCCTGCAAAGGCCATTGACAAAGCAAAGGTGCCAAAAAGAACCACATACTTTAGGGGATTAATTCCACGGTAAACCGCAATTTGAGCGATGGTGCTGAATCCGACCAAAAAGGCAAGGAGCAAGTGGTTCTGGTGAAGGGTTAGCCAATTGTTCCAATCCGCATCAAACAAAACACTTCCCTTAAGTCCCTTAAAAATTAAATAATTGAGAATCAACGTTGCTGCCGCGCCGCTGAAAATACCGCCAAACCACCGGAGCGTATTCTCTAATTTGTTGGTGAACACCAAACGGGTAAGCCACTGAACGAGTAATCCAGCGACAAAGGCAATGCCGACCGAAGAAAAAATTCCATAAATGATGGTAAGGGTACTTGAGATATTGATGTACTCGGAGAAGAGGAAGGGATCCAATCCTCGCTCTAAAGCGGTCAAAAATCCAATGGCAACACCCGCACCAAAGAGTTCAAAAACCAAGGATACGGTGGTTGACGTGGGAATTCCTAAGGTGTTAAAAACGTCCAAGAGGATTACGTCGGTGAGCATTACCGCAACAAAAATGAAGAGTAGGCTGTGAAAGGAGAAGAAAGCTGGGTCAAAAACACCCTTGCGTGCAACCTCCATCATTCCGGACGAGAAGAGCGTGCCCAAGACCACACCCATGCTCGCAACTATCAAAATTGTTCGGTAGCTCGCTGCACGAGTTCCCAAAGCGGAATTCAAAAAATTTACCGCGTCATTGGCTACTCCAACAATTAAGTCCAAGGTTGCCAAGGACAGAAGCAGAATAACCAGTAAAAAATAAGGATCCATGCAACAAAGTTAATCGACTTAGGCAAGGGCCTGTATTATCCTAAGGTTAAAAAGCCTCGACCTTTAGGCATCCAGCAATCATGATCCAAGGAGAGACTAGGGGTTTTCTATAGAACCTGCCCAAATGCTTTAAGGTACTGGGGGTCCCAGGCGGCCAAATCCTCCGAATCACCCGCTTGAATGCCGCGACTCGCCGCCGCAAGAGCGTGTCGAGCAGAGGCGAAGCGAACCCCACTGTCGCGCAGACTTGGCCAATGCTCGAAGGATTTTTCGACTCCGTCACCCCCAGCCCAGGCAGCGGGTCGGTCGGCCCATGACGCATCAATAATTTGGGGACGATCTTGGCTAATACGCATGCCAGAGGCATCGAAAAAAGCCTCATAGACTTCCATTCGACGGGCATCCATCGCAGTCCAAATGCTAAGGGCTTGATCTTCCTTCAGCGCTTTCTTTAGCTCTTCTTTTACCGCTTCAGCAAGCATCTCAAGGGAACTAACTCCGTAGCAGGGAATTCCCCAGGGAAGGGCTAAACCCTTGGCCGCGGAAAGTCCAATGCGCAAACCCGTGTAGGATCCCGGACCCTGACCCGCCACGATTCCAGTGAGGTCGCGAACCTTAAGACCCGCAGAGGCCAAGACCTCCCCAATCATGGGGTGCAATGCCTCCGCATGGCGATAGCCTTGAAGATTGAGGTCCTCGCGTTCGGCAACAATGCAGCCTCCCTCGGCAACCGCCACGCTGCATAGGCGCGAAGAGGTTTCTATCAGGAGCAGCCGCGACATCCCTACTCGTCTTTGCTCCGGGTAACCGTTGAGCCGTCTTCGAGCTTGCGCGACACCGCGTCAAAGGGTCCGCGCACCACCTCTTGGCCGAGTTTGAGGCCCTTAATAATCTGAATAAACTCGTCGTCTTGTATTCCGATGCTGACCTCAACCTGGCGAACCGTAGACCCGTCGACCACAAATACCACCTCGCGAAGCGCTGCGCTGGCGCTGTCTGTGCGCACTGCTACTGCCTCCACAGGGACCACTAAAACCCCCTCCGCACGCTTGGTCCTGACCTCTACCGTGGCGGTCATGCCGCTGCGCAAGGGCTGCTGCCCGTAGTCTGCAACCAGAGAGGCGTAGCTCGAGGGGTCTACCTCTAGGGTGACCTTAAAGTTGGTTACTTGGTTTACTCCTGCAGCGGCATTGACATTAGCCGCGTTGCGAACTTCAGTAACCACGGCCTTAAAATCATGCCCCAAGAAGGCGTCGGCCTTCACTGCGGCGGAATCTCCAACCTTGACGCGTACAATATCGTTTTCATTGACTTCAACCACTACCTCCATGCGGGTCAAGTCCGAAATCCGCATAAGTTCCGTTCCCGCCATTTGCGCCGTTCCCACAACGCGCTCGCCGAGTTCCACGTTGAGCCCGGTTACGGTGCCGTCCATTGGCGCAATTAAGCTCGTGCGCTTGAGGTTGTCGCGCGCTTCTTTCAGGGAATTTTCTGCGGACTTTACCTGAAATTCTGCCGACTTGACCGTTAACTCCGCGACCTGTTGCGCACGCTGAGCGGACTCCCACTCTGCCTTAGAAAGCACGTTCTGCTCAAAAAGCCCCTTGCTTCGGAGGTATGCAGCCTGAACTTCAACAAACTGTGCCTTAGACTGAAGCAATCCCGACTTGGATTGATTGACCAAAGCCTCGGCGCGACCCACCGAAGATTGGTAGAGGTCCGGATTAATGCGGGCAAGAAGGGTTCCCTTGCGCACATACTGGCCCTCGACCACTCGAAGCTCAATAATTTCTCCGCTTACCTCGGGAGAAATCTTGACCTCGACGGCCGGTTGAATCCTGCCTGAGGCACTCACGGTCTCAATGATGGTCTGGGATTCTACCTTGCCAACCTCGACAGCCAATTGCTCGTCGGTTTGACCCCACCAACCCTGCTTCTTGCCTACCAAACCAAGAACTATGAGCAATACAGCAATTGCGCTAATCACCCAAATACGCTTCTTCTTATTCATTACGCAAGGGATTATTGAGGTAAAATTCTACAATGTAATTTTTGAACTGGCTGTCGTACAGGGCCCTAACCCGGTTTGAAGCCGAAGCCAAGTAAATGTTTTTAATCGACACAAAGTCGTAGACGCTAATGCTGCCCGCCTCAAAGCGAACCGTCGCGTCTTGGTAGGCCCGCTCGGCAGACTGCTCGGCAGCTAAGGACGCATCGTACTGCCTCCAAGCGGCAACGGCATCTGCGTGGGCGCGCTCTACGGACTGTCGGTAGGTATCGCGCTGCTGCTGAACCTGGATTTCTGCGTTATCACGAGCAAGTTCCGCCCTCTTGACGGCGTTCTCGATGCGGAACCCGTTGAACAACGGGATCGATAAATTGAGGCCCACAAACTGCCGCACGTTCTCGCTAACCTGGTCCGCAAACCCAAAATCCAAAAACTTGGGAGTCTGAACCTGGGTAAACACGGGAATTTGGTTTAGGCCGTCGAGCCAAAAGCCAACGGGGAGGACCTGGGTGTCGTAGCCCCCGAATTTGCGTGCGCGGTCGGAATAGCTCGTAGACACCTGCCCCGATACCGAGAGCGTCGGTGCCCGAGAACCTTGAGCGCGCTTGAGGCCATAGTGGCTGGCCATGAGCTGATGCTCCGCCGCACGAACCAGCGGTTGCTTGAGTACGGAGCTCTGAAAAACGGCCTCGGGCAGAAGTGCCAGTACCGGCGAAGGTCCGTTGGGAAGATTGGTCGGACGAACTAAATCCAATTCTGCGCTGGTGGGCAAGCCCATGAATTGCTTGAGCACCAAAAGACCCAGCGTGTACTGGTTTGCCGCGACCACCGACCGCTGCACGTCGGCCATCCATTGCGACTCTACCGACAGGTACTCGTTGACCGCAATGGCTCCGGCATCGAGCAGTTTTTTGCTTCGATTCTTCAGCTGGTTGGAGACCGTCTCCTGCTCCTGGGCAATGCGAAGAGCCTCATCGGCCAAGAGGACGGCCAAAAACTGAGAAGCTGCAGTAAGGGCTACGCCGTTTCGCGCCTCGTCGAGCTGGGCTTCGGCTAGGGCGACCTGTACTTGGGATTGGCGGTAGGTGTTCCAGGTTTGGAATCCGTCAAAAATGGTCCATTGAGCGACCAGGGATCCACTAGCCGAAGAGAGCGCATTGCGGTTTACCTCGTTCGTTACTGGGTCAATGGAAAGTCCGCTGTTATAAAAATTTCCGGCGCCGGCATTGACTGTGGGCAGGAGTCCGCCCACCGACGCGAGGCGGTCTGACTGGGCAGCGCGCACATTATTTGCCGCCTGCCTCACACTAAATTGGTAGGCAAGGGCCTTGTCTACGCATGCCTGCAAGCTGTAAGAATCCGCGCCCGAGGCCGATTGAGCCCCTGAAGAATACGTGGAAGCGAGAAACACAGCCGCCAAAAAAGGTGCAGGGAAGAAGCGCATGCCCCGATAAATGCAAAAACTGTGCAAAATACCCTTATGGATTGGATGATTTGCTTTTATGGCTCCAATACCAAGCAATAGCCACCGCAGCCATGAGCACGTAGGGAATAGCCATGAGGTAGAGAATGCCCGCATTCAGGCCCGTTGCTTCTGAGGAACCTGCCGCCTGACCCGATTCTGCCGTGGCCTTGCACATGGCGCATTGGGCCGATGCCCAGGTACTCCAAAACAGAGAAGCCAAGAAAAAGGTTATTCTTCTGCTCATTGGGGGTAGTATGGGGCCATAAAGAGGTAAACCAAAACTCCCGTCACGGCAACGTACATCCATACCGGGAACGTCCACTTTACCCACTTTTTATGGGACGCAATTTGGTTGTTTAGCGCACGGTAGATGCTGAACATTGCCATGGGTAAAACCGGAATGCTGAGCGTAATGTGGGTAATTAGAATAAAGAAGTACAGGGGTCGGATCCATCCCTGGCCTCCAAAGGTGGCGTCGGGGTTGGACAGGTGACTGACTACATAGCTAATCAAAAAGACGGCAGACAGGGCAAATGCAGTGAGGTTAGCCAGTCGGTGGGCCGCAATATTCTTGGTCTTAATCATCCCAAACGAAACGAGCAGCAATACCGCAGTGGTTCCGTTAAGCACCGCGTGAAAAAAGGGCAGGCTTCTCACGTTGGCACTACCCCATTGGATTTTCATGTCCTCGGGGAGCAGAAAAAGTGAGGCCACCGCAATGGGCACTATTATGGACAGCGCCACGATTAGGGGTACAAAAATGCGGTCTCTCGGGTGCTTTGCTTGGCTCATAATCCCATTTTTTCTTGGCGGTATTCCTTTACAAGAACACGCAAGTCTTCTACGAGTTCATCAACCTGCACCGGCTGCGAAACGTCGTAGGCACCCAAAATTTGGTTTTGATCGTCAAACCGGCTGCGAAGGTTGCCATTCCAGTCTACAATGACTGCGGACTGCGAATGAGTGAAGCCCCCTTCGGCCTTGGAATCAGCCATAGCCGTCAGGTAGTAGGCCTTGGCAAGCTGGTAAATTGCCTCCCGGTCTCCGGTAATGAACTTCCATTTCGGACTTTGGCCCACGCCAAAGCGCTCCTTGTAGGCCTCGAGCACCTCGGGAGTATCGGTTTCTGGGTCAATACTAAAGCTCACAAAAACAATGTCCTTAAAGGCAAACATGCGGTCATGCGCCTGCTTGAGGTGAAAGTTCATCCCTGGGCAAACCGTGGGACAGCTCGAAAAAAAGAAACTTACCACTGCGATTTTACCCTGCATGCTGTCGGCTGTCCATGCCGATCCATTGGACTGAACCAATGAAAAATCCCTTAGGTCGCTGCCCTCCGCAGTGGGCCCAGGCCCGAGGTTTTCAAGAGTTCTAAAGGTTACTGCCCCACTAATTACCAAGGATCCGAGGTACATCGAAACCGGCAAAAGCAATAAAGCCGCCAAGACGAACTTTTTGGCGACGGTACTTGCCATGCTTTAGTAACCGTAAACCTCAACCCCTTCGTAGAGAAGGATGAAGGTGAGGTAGGGAATCAAAACCAGAGCAGGCAGATAAATTGCCATCCGTAGGGACTGGGTTTCGTACTTGAGGTGCATAAAGTACTGCACGATATAGGCGGCCTTCACTAAGGTTAGTCCGATAAAAATCAAGTTCAGGATGCTCGTGCCCGCTAGGGGAAATAAAAGAAAGGTGGGCTTGATGATGCCCAAGGCTACCTCTACGCCTGTCACGACCAAGAGCAGCCAAAAAATATTCCAAATCCAACGGGTTCCTGCAGGAGAGCTTGAGTCTGACATAACTAGACGAGGTAGAAAAAGGTGAATACAAAAACCCATACTAAATCCACGAAGTGCCAGTACAAGCCCACTTTTTCTACCATTTGGTAGCTTTTGCGGCGCTCATAGGTTCCCAAAAGGACATTGTAAAAAATAATGATGTTGAAAATTACCCCCGAAAAGACGTGGAATCCGTGAAAGCCCGTAATGAAGAAGAAGAAGTTCGCAAACTGTCCCTGGCCGTATTCGTTGTGCTTCATGTTCGCACCCTGCACCACCTGAGCATTTTGAATTAAGCGCAAGGACTCCGCGCGGGTTAACTGGGCATGACCCTTGCCCGGAGACTGCAGCACCAAACCTTCGTTGGCCTCAAAAGCCGTTTTGACCTCGCCTGTACCGAACTTCTCTAGGTGGTTGGATGCGTGTCCGGCCTCGCCATCAACGAGTTGGCTCA
>JBEEMM010000081.1:0-6541 GCA_041192685.1 Bacteroidota bacterium
CTTCAAACTTGCCGCATACGCCTCAAACTGACGCTCCAAATCCGCATCGCTTCGGAGCGAAAGCCGAACCAACGAATCACCCAACTCCGCCAGCGAAAGAGCCTCAACCAAAGCCTTCAAACTCTTTGCCTTCTTCTGAAAACCCTCGCGGCCCACATACGTCGCAGGCAAAACCAAAGCGGCCGAATCAAAATCAACCTGGGCCCTTGCATAAGCCTGCCGCTCCAAAGCCATCGCGCCGTGCCGCGCATACGCCAAACCCAAAACCATGGGCCGCTCGCTGCGTCCGGCCGCAAAGGACTGCTGGTAGTAGCCATAGGCCCGGTCATCCTCGTCCCATTGCTGCGCCAACTCCCCTAAAGAAAAATAGATCCGGTCCGCAAAATCCGCATTCTTCGGCTCCCGAAGCAGCTCGTGCAGCTCCTGAAACAACTTCTTGGGATTCACTCCGCCGCCATTAAGACTGCGGCGCAGCTGGGCCTCGAGCAGCATCGCGTAATCCCTGGGCTGCGCCTTCAAACAGGCCTCATACATGCGGCGCGCACGATCCGGCTCCGAAGCCTTCTCAAACAACTGCGCCGCCAAAAAAGCATAGCGCGCCTTGAGGTCCGCCCTTGGCGCCAAAGCAGAAGCGCTCGAAGCTTCCTGAGCCGCCCCGAGCCAGTCCTGGCCAGAAATAGCCATTCGAGCCTTGATCCGATGCACCCGATAATCCCACTTCTTGGGCAGGCCCTTGCGCTCCACCTCATACAAAATCGGCTCTGCCAGAGCGGCATTCCCCTGCCTGGCAAGCAGCTCCACGCGCTCGAGCTGGGCTTCGACCTGCTGGTTGGGGTCCGCACTCAAACGCGCCACAATACTGAATGCCTCCGAAGCCGGGGCGTCCAGGCCCATCAAGAATTGGGCGCGGCCCATCAGCAAATAAGCATCAAAAACCGCCGGATTCGCCTGCTTGCCCTTAAACACCATGCTGTGCCCGCGAATGGTCTTGTTGGCCTTCTCTACCGCGCGCTTCGCCTTCTGGTAGGGCGGGCTGTTCAGGGCGGCAGCCGACCAATCGTCCAGCAAAATAAGCTGCGTGAAATCGTCTTTATGGGCCTCACTCAACTCCTTAATAGCCTGATCGTATGCTACTTGTCCGTTATAAAGCGGATTAAAGCGCGCCGTGAGTTCGTGGTACTTTTTGTTGAGCCAACGGTCTTTGTCGCGGCTGCAACCCCCAAGGGCAACCGCGACCAACAAGCCAAAAGCAAGCAAGCGAACTAGATAAATCGGGCGCATGAGGAGTTTAACGTCACAATGCCAAAGTTATGACCTTAGCGCGGGCAGCGCTTGGCGTATTCCCTACCTTTGAAAATGTGAAAAAGTCCGCTCGTCGCAGCCGCAAAGAGGTATTTCAGCACTGGCTGTCCAAGTGGCGGCATCGCTACCGTTTGGTGCTGCTCGACGAATCCTCCTTTGAAGAGCGCTTCTCGATGGTGCTCAACCGGCGCAACGTCTTTTTATCGGTCGGAGGGTCCGTGCTGTTTTTAATCGTTTCCACGACCTTTTTAATTGCCTACACCCCTTTGCGGGAGTACATACCCGGCTACTCCAGCACCTCCCTGCGCCGCGATGCCGTGAAGCTCAACGCCGTGACCGACTCGCTGGTTGACCTGGTCGCCTACCAAGAAGCCTTCATACAGCACATCCAGTTTATGGTGGGCGGATCCCTTCCGCCCGATACCCTGACCAGCGCAGCCAGTCCCCCGGTGGGCTGGTCGGCGGAGCGGCTCAAAACCAGCGAACGCGAACTCAAGCTTCGCCAAGAAGTAGAGGCGCGTGAAGCAGCAGTCGCCAAACCTGGCGAAATGGTTCAGCCCGTAGCCGGTTTGGCCCTGCGAACCGCGAATCCGACCCAAGGACGCTATGGCCTAGAAATCGACGCCCTTAGGCCGTCGGACGTGGTAGCCGTTGAAAACGGAACCGTTTTGGCCATCGACGGAACCAATTCCCTGGGGTACTCGGTAACCCTTCACCACTCCGAAGACCGCGTCAGCCGCTACATCGGCCTAAGTCGGGTCAAAACCCGCGTTGGATCAGAACTCCGCAAGGGAGAAACCCTTGGCCGCCTTCTGGAGCAAGACCCCGATAACCCTATCTCGTTTAAAGTTGAACTTTGGATTCACGGGCGCCCCATCAATGCGGCCGAAGAACTCGGATACCGCAAATAGTCTACCGTTTCGAACCCCCTTATGCGCAGCCTCAAAGAATTAGCCGCCGTCCAATGGGCCGCAATTGCCGACCGCCAAACCCGCGCCTGGGCCAGCAAGCCCATCGAAAGCCAGCAGCGCACCCTGGCGCAGCTCATGGCCAAGGCCTCCGCAACCTCCTTTGGCCAAGACCATCGATTTAGCGAGGTGCGCAGCCATCAAGACCTCCTACAGGCCGTGCCCCTTCGCGACTACGAGGCCCTAAGGCCCTACATCGACCGCGTAGTCGCCGGCGAATCCGACGTTCTTTGGCCCGGAAGGCCTACCTACTTTGCCAAAACCAGCGGAACCACCTCCGGGGCTAAGTACATTCCATTGACTAAAGAGTCCGTGCCCTACCACATCACCTCGGCACGCAACGCCCTCTTTGCCCACATGCGCGCCACCGGCAGCAGCAAAATGGTCAACGGCAGCATGATCTTTCTGCAGGGCAGCCCCGTGCTCGAAGACAAAAACGGAATCCCTACCGGCCGATTGAGCGGAATTACCGCACACTTTGTGCCTGCCTACCTTCAAAAAAACCGCAAGCCCTCTTGGGAGGCAAACTGCATCGAAGACTGGGAGGAGAAAATTGAAGCCGTGGTTCGCGAGACCCTGAACGCCCCCATGTCGCTCATTTCGGGCATTCCGCCCTGGGTGCAGATGTACTTTGAGCGCCTTCTCGAGGTTAGCGGCAAATCTTCGGTGGGCGAGGTTTTTCCGGACCTCGAGCTCTTTGTCACGGGCGGAGTCGCCTTTGAGCCCTACCGCGCTCGCTTTGAAGAGCTTTTTGGCCGCCGGATTCCCATTGTGCAAACCTATCCTGCCTCAGAGGGCTTTATTGCCTACCAGGACCAGCCCGACAGCCTCGACCTGCTGCTGCTGCTCGACAACGGAATTTACTACGAGTTTGTGCCGGCCGACCGCTTCTTCGACGATAATCCGCCCCGCTTAAGTCTGGAAGATGTGGAGGTTGGCGTCAACTATGCGCTCATCATGCACACCAACGCTGGGCTATGGGGCTACAGCATTGGCGACACCGTCGAGTTCGTGTCCACCTCGCCCTACCGAATCCGCGTTACCGGCCGCATCAAGCACTTTATTTCGGCCTTCGGCGAGCACGTAATCGGCTCTGAGGTTGAGTATGCGCTCGACCAAGCCGTGTCGGCCCAAGGCGGGAAGGTTCGCGAATTCACCGTTGCCCCCCAGGTGAATCCTGCCGAGGGCGGACTCCCCTACCACGAGTGGTTTATTGCCTTTGACCAGGCCCCGTCGGACCTTCAGGCCTTTGCCCTAAGCCTTGACCTTGCCCTGCAAAACAAAAACAGCTACTACCACGACCTGATTTCAAGCGGAATCCTACGGCCCTGCGTGGTCCGCGCCCTGGGCAGCGACTCCTTCATAACCTACATGAGGTCCGTCGGCAAGTTGGGCGGGCAAAACAAGGTGCCTCGGTTAATGAACGACCGCAGCGTGGCGGACAAACTAGCAGCTAGCAACTAGCAGCCAGTAGCTAGCAGCTCGTTAAGGCTGATAGCCGTAGTCCTGCTCTGTGGGATTCAGGGATGCGGCTACCGCAAGTACGTCGCAACGTTCGTTTTCTGGGTGGCTGCTGTGCCCCCGCACCCATTCAAAATGTACTTTATGGCCCTCCATGGCCTTTAGGAGGCGCTTCCATAGGTCGGGGTTTTTGACTTTAGCCCAGCCGCGGCGCTTCCAGCCCTCAATCCAGCGCTTGTTAAAGGCGTCTACCACGTACTTGCTGTCGCTCACCACGCGCACCGCACAACTGGCGTTTAAGGCTTCTAGCCCGACGATTACGGCCATGAGTTCCATGCGGTTGTTGGTCGTGTGGAAGAATCCGCCGCTCAGTTCTTTTTCGTTGGCGCCGCTGCGCAAAATTGCACCGTAGCCGCCCGGCCCAGGGTTTCCCTTGGCCGCCCCGTCGGTAAACAAATCTACCGGTACCATCCCTCGGGTAGTTTGGTGGGCAGTGGTTCGCCGAGAAGGTCGGCCGCCACCACGCGTCCAAAGGCCCAATGCTCTCCCTCGAGAATGCGCGCAGCAAGGCTGCCGGCTTGTTCGCCGGGTCGCAAAAGAGTCCGCATTTGAAAGAGAACAGGCCCCTCGTCGTAGGCTTCGCTGACGCGATGGATGCTCAAGCCCGACTCCACGCTTCCTGCCGCAACTACGGCCTCGTGAATATGGTGTCCGTACATTCCATGGCCCCCAAAAGCCGGGAGCAGCGCGGGGTGTATGTTGTAGCATCGCTCGCCAAAAGCCTGAATCCAAAAGGCGGGAACCGGCTTCAAGTAGCCCGCCAGCACCAGGGCAGTAGCGTTCATGCCCTGCCAAAGCTCGAGCAGGCCCTGGCTGTCTTCTTGCGGATCAAAGTGGTAAACGGGCACTTTGAGGTCCCGATTCCATATTCCAGCGTTTTTTCTATTGGTCCAAATTCCGACTGCTTCGATGGGGCCATTGGCCCATAAATCCAATAGGGCACTGGCATTGCTGCCGCCGCCGGATGCAAGAATTACGACTTTTTGGGTAACCACAGGCTAAAGGTAGGGGGTGAAATGCACCACAATTCCAAAGATTGGCTTTTCTTTGCACCCACAAATGACTCTAAAAAATTAGTTATGTCCGACATCGCCTCACGCGTTCACAGCATTATCATAGACAAATTGGGAGTTCCCGCATCAGAAGTGACTTCTGAAGCTTCCTTCACGGGCGACTTGGGCGCCGACTCCCTAGACACGGTTGAGCTCATCATGGAGTTCGAGAAGGAATTCGACATCAGCATTCCAGACGACCAAGCAGAAGGCATCGGCACCGTAGGCCAAGCGATTGCCTACATCGAGGCCGCCAAGGCCTAAATTCCTCTTCATGGAACTCAAGCGTGTCGTAGTCACAGGGCTTGGGGCCCTGACGCCCATAGGCAATACTGTTCCTGAATTTTGGGCTGCCCTACTTCAGGGACGCAGTGGTGCTGGGCCTATTACTCATTTTGACGCGTCCAAGTTTAAAACGCAGTTTGCCTGCGAGGTGAAGGGCCTCAATGTAGAAGACTTCATCGACCGCAAAGAAATGCGCCGCATGGACCGCTACACTCACCTCGGCTTGATTGCCGCAGAGCAGGCAGTCACTGATTCGGGCCTCGAAGATTCCAATCCCGATAAGGACCGCGTTGGCGTTATTTGGGGCTCTGGGGTCGGCGGCATGGACACCCTTACCGAAGAGTACGGCGAGTACTTCAAAAACGGCGAAAATCCGCGCTTCAATCCATTCTTCATTCCCAAAATGATTGCCGACATCTGTGGCGGCTACATCTCGATGAAGTACGGCTACCGCGGACCAAACTACACTACGGTTTCGGCATGCGCCTCGTCGACCAACGCCATTATCGACGCACTTATGCTCATTCGCTTGGGCAAGGCTGACGTCATTATCGCGGGCGGCTCGGAGGCCGCTGTTTCGGTGGGCGGAATCGGCGGATTCAACTCCATGCACGCTCTTTCTACGCGCAACGACGACTACCTCACGGCATCTAGGCCTTTTGACAAGGACCGCGACGGCTTTGTATTGGGCGAGGGCGGGGTGACCCTGGTACTTGAAGAGTACGAGCACGCCAAAGCGCGCGGGGCAAAAATCTATGCAGAACTTGCGGGCGGAGGCCTTTCGGCCGATGCCTACCACCTGACGGCTCCGCACCCCGACGGCCTCGGTGCGCGCAACGTCATGCGCAATGCCCTCAACGATGCGGGAATGACGGCAGAAGATATTGACTACGTCAACGTTCACGGAACATCCACCCCCTTGGGCGACATTGCCGAGAGCAAGGCCATTTTGTCGGTCTTTGGCGAGCATGCCTACCAACTAAACATCAGCTCGACCAAGTCAATGACGGGCCACTTGCTGGGTGCCGCTGGCGCCCTCGAGGCTGCCGTTGCGGTGCTTTCGGTCTACCACGACGTCATCCCTCCGACCATAAATCACTTTACGGACGACCCCGAGCTCGACGCTAAACTGAACTTCACCTTCGGAACGCCGCAGAAGCGCATTGTGCGCGCTGCGCTATCGAACACCTTTGGCTTTGGCGGCCATAACGCATCGGTGATCTTCAAAAAGGTTTAAATGCTGCAGGCCCTCTTTCGCCTGTTTCGCTCCGCCCCGCCGGAGCATCGCGAACTTCTGGCCGCAATTAAGCAAATGACGGGGCTCCGCCCCAACGATCCCGGAATCTATCTTGCCGCCTTTCGGCGCAAAGTCAAGACCGACGCCAACCAACGAAGTGCCAACATGCGCTACGA
>JBEEMM010000082.1:0-6479 GCA_041192685.1 Bacteroidota bacterium
GCCATCGTGGCGCGCAACGTCGCCGCGGGTCGCTTACAATTCTCAACAGACTTAAAGGCATCCATCCAGGGCTCCGAGGCCGCCTTCATCGCCGTGGGAACCCCTCCGGGAGAAGACGGCAGCGCCGACCTGCAGTACGTACTGGCGGTAGCCGAAGGCATCGGGAAGAGCATAAACGACTACATCGTGGTCATTACCAAGAGTACCGTGCCCGTGGGAACGGCCGAAAAGGTGCGCGGAGCCCTTAAGGCTGCCCTAGACTCCCGTGGATCGAGCCTGGCCTTCGACGTAGCCTCCAACCCCGAGTTCCTCAAAGAAGGCGCGGCCATCGACGACTTTATGAAGCCCGACCGCATCGTTTGCGGCGTGGAGTCGGAGCGAGCTCAAGAGGTGCTCAGCCGCCTCTACAAGCCCTTTACCCTGAACGGCCACCCGGTTCTGTTTATGGACATTCCTTCGGCAGAAATGACCAAATACGCCGCCAACGCCATGCTGGCCACCAAGATTTCGTTCATGAACGACATCGCCAACCTCTGCGAAATCATGGGCGCTGACGTGAACCAGGTGCGCAGGGGCATCGGCAGCGATCCGCGCATCGGAACCAAGTTTATCTATGCGGGCATTGGCTACGGAGGCAGCTGCTTCCCCAAGGACGTTAAGGCGCTTGCCAGCACTGCCCGCGAGAATGGCTACGCCATGCGCATCCTCGAAGCCGTAGAGTCCGTCAACGAATCCCAAAAGAGCGTCATGGTCACCAAGATCAAGGCTCATTTTGGCACAGACCTTCGCGGCAAGCACTTTGCCATGTGGGGACTGAGCTTCAAGCCGCAAACCGACGACATGCGCGAGGCTCCCTCCGTGGTTATTGCCGAAGCCTTGATGGCGCTCGGAGCCACCGTGACTGCCTACGACCCCGTCGCTACCGAAGAGGCCAAGCACCAGCTTCAGGACCGAATTACCTATGCCGCCGACGCCTACCAAGCCCTCACCGGCGCCGACGCCCTCCTGCTGATCACCGAGTGGAGCGAATTCCGCATGCCCAACTGGGACCGGGTCAAGGATGCCCTGCGCGAGCATACGGTCTTTGACGGACGAAACATTTACAGCGGACCCGAACTCCGCGCAATGGGCTTTACCTACTGCGGAATCGGAGTGCGTTAATTCCGAAACTATGCCACGAATTCTTATTACCGGCGCGGCCGGATTCCTCGGATCGCACCTCTGCGACCGCTTCATTCGCGAAGGCTATGAGGTGGTGGCCATGGACAACCTCATCACCGGCGACCTGCGCAACCTAGAGCACCTTCAAAGCCTGCCCCATTTTTCTTTTGTGCACCACGACGTGAGCCGCCGCATCGAGCTAAATGGTCCGCTCGACTATATTTTGCACTTTGCCTCGCCTGCGTCGCCGATTGACTACCTGAAGATTCCGATTCAAACGCTTAAAGTGGGTTCGCTCGGAACCCACAACTGCCTCGGCCTCGCCCTTGCCAAAAATGCCCGCATCCTGGTGGCCTCCACTTCAGAGGTTTACGGCGACCCCTTGGTGCATCCGCAGACCGAAGACTATTGGGGCAATGTGAACCCTATTGGTCCCCGCGGCGTGTACGACGAAGCCAAGCGCTTTCAGGAGGCGATGACGATGGCCTACCATACCTACCACGGCCTTGAAACCCGCATTGTGCGGATTTTCAACACCTACGGACCACGAATGCGGCTCAACGACGGCCGTGTACTGCCGGCCTTCATCGGTCAAGCCTTGCGCGGCGAGGACCTCACGGTCTTTGGCGACGGTAGCCAAACGCGGAGTTTCTGCTACGTCGACGACCTGGTGGAAGGTATTTATCGCCTGCTGCTGAGCGACTACCCGCATCCGGTAAACGTTGGCAATCCCGACGAAATCACCATTTTGCAGTTTGCCGAAGAGATCATCAAACTCACCGGAACCCAGCAAAAAATTGTATTTAAGCCCTTGCCCAAAGACGACCCCACCCAGCGCCAGCCCGACATTACCAAGGCTCGTGCAATCCTAGGGTGGGAGCCCAAGGTCAGCCGTGCCGAGGGCCTTAAGATTACCTACGACGCCTTTCGCAATCTGCCCGACGACCTGCTCTACAAGCAGGAGCACCGCGACTTCAAAGCCTTCAGCAAGTGAAATCCATTCTCGTTACCGGAGGCCTTGGCTACATCGGCTCGCACACGGCCGTGGACCTCATCGCCCGAGGCTACCGAGTGGTTTTGGCCGACAACCTGAACAATACCCGAGCTGAGGTACTCGACGGCATCGAGGCCATTTCAGGCGTCCGCCCCGAGTGGGTCCAGGTAGACCTTGCCGACCAGGCTGCCACCGAGGCTTTTTTGCGGGGTCGCGACTTTGACGGAATCATTCACTTCGCGGCCCACAAGGCGGTGGGCGAGAGCGTGGCCGAACCCATTAACTACTACCGCAACAACCTCAACTCGCTGCTCAACCTGCTGGACTACCAGCGCGCCAAGCCTTCGTGCGGACTCATTTTTAGTTCCTCCTGCACCGTCTACGGTCAAGCGGATGCGCTGCCTATTCCCGAATCCGCGCCCATTAAGCCCGCCGAGTCGCCCTACGGCAACACCAAGCAGGTGGGCGAAGAAATTCTGCGCGACGCGGTACGCGCCTTCGGCCTCAAGGTCATCGCCCTGCGCTACTTCAATCCCATCGGGGCCCATGAATCGGCGCGCCTTGGCGAACTGCCGCTCGGAGTTCCTCAAAACCTGGTTCCGTTCATTACCCAAAGCGCAGCGGGTTTGCGCGGACCCCTTCAGGTCTACGGCAAGGACTACCCGACCCGCGACGGAACCGCCATTCGCGACTACATCCACGTCGTCGACCTCGCCGCCGCCCACGTGGTGGCCTTGGAACGCATTTTAAACGCTTCCATGCTTGAAGCGTTTGAAGTATTTAACCTCGGAACCGGCGAAGGCTCCACCGTCCTCGAAGTGATTCAGTCCTTTGAGCGCGCCACTGGAGCCTCCCTGCAGTGGAGCTTTGCGCCCCGCCGCGCCGGAGACGTCATCGCTGCCTACGCCGACACCCAGCGCGCCACCGAAGTCCTCGGCTGGACCGCCCAAAAATCCCTCGATCAGGCCATGGCGGATGCCTGGCGCTGGCAGCAAGCCCTCGCGAGTAACTAGCAACTAGCTGCTCGTTTGTACCTTGGAGGTATGCGACACCTCCTCGTTCTTTTGCTCCTAGCGGCCCTGCCGTCCTTGGCGCAGCCGATCTTATTTGAAATTCCGCGCACCCGCCAATTTCGGATGGACGAAATCCAGCCGACCATGGACCTGCGTGCAACGCACCTTGAGGCGCCTGACGAGTTTTCTAAGGCGCATCAGCTCAACGAACTGAAGTCCGTTCACGCCCTGCGCTTTGGCATCGCAACAGATTCTGACCGAGGAGGAATGCATCAAAAAACCATGGCCGAGGAGCCCTTGGTGCGCGACCAGCTGAGCATGAAGCGGGTTTTTACCGTCAACGGAGTGCAGGTTCCCATTCCCGGCGGAACTCCCAACGACAATACCGTCGCCTTTGGGGATTCTGTGGTTATGACCGCGGTGAACAGCGTGATCTGGGCCTGGGATATGCGCAAAGACACCTTTCTCTTTCCGCAGCAGTTTATTCCGCTAGTCGCCGCTTCAGGAGTTCAGACCTCGGCCGGAGCCAGCGACCCACGCCTGCTCTATGACCCCGTAGCCGAGCGCTGGGTTCTGCTGTTTTTTGTGGGAAGCAGTCCTGCTGCGAGCCAAATCGTGGTATGCTTTAGCCAAAGCAAAGACCCCAATGCCGGATGGCATAGCTACACCCTGCCAGGGAATCCGCTCAATAACAACCGATGGAGCGATTTTCCCTCTATGGCCTTCACCGACGACAAGCTGGTCATGTCCATCAACCTCATTATTCCCAATGTGAGTTGGCAGGTTGGTTTTGACGGAACCGTCATTTGGGAGATGGACAAGGCCGCCGGCTACGCCGGCGCTGCAACCCTGCCCGCCGAGCTGCACCACGGATTCGCCACCGAAGGTCGCTTGATTCGCAATTTGGTCGCTGTAACGGGCTGGAACGGCTACGCGAGCCGGCCGATGTGGGCAAGCAACCGCAATTTTGACGCTCAAAACGACAGCTTGTTTTTTCTGCGACGCAGCGACAGCGCAGTGGGCGGAACGCATTCTTATGAAATCCATCGCCTCCGCGCCAGCCAGCCCTATGGTCTGCCTCCCAACGGACGCCAACCGTCCACGTCGGCGACCGACCCCACTAAGGGCCTGCAGACCAACGACGGTCGCTGGCTTGGTGCCCAAGAGATGCCCGACGGCAGCGTGCACTTGGTCAGTACTACGCGGGACTTTAGTACCCAGCGATCGGCCATCTATCACGGAATCATTCCATCTGGCGAGCAACCCGATACCCTTCTAGGTCACGTTATCGGCGATTCTCAGCGCTTTTATGGCTACCCCAATCTTACCTGGGTAGGCAACGAAGGCTGCGATGCCGAGGTCCTCATTGGCTTCAACCACTGTTCTCCCCAGGACTTTGCTGGCTATTCGGCCGTGTACTACGGCAACGACGGCAGCTACAGCCCAGTGCTTCACCTCAAGTCGGGTCTGGGCAACATTAGCAAGCTGGGCGGAGCCGAGCGCTGGGGCGATTACTTCGGCATCCAGCAGGACTACAGCACCCCCGGTCAAGCCTGGTTGGCCGGATTTTATGCCTTGGGCAACGGCGGCAACGGAACCTTCATGCACCTGCTTCAGTCGCCGGATTCTACGCAACTCTCCGTTGCGCTTAGTTCGGGCGGGCAGGGTTGCTCGAGGTATGCGGAGGCAGTCCCTCAGGGCAGTGGGCCCTTTCAGTTTAGCTGGTCCGACGGCAGTACCACAGCGCGCAGTTTTGAGGGCTGTGGGGGCGACACCCTCTACGTTCGCGTAACCGACGTTCGCGGATGCAGCTACGATGCCATGCAGGTGCTTCCCATGACCAATGCGGAGGCTCCTTTGCTTTTTCCCAATCCTAGTTCCAGCGAAGTTTTTGCGCTTATTGACGTGCCTGGCAAGGGGCATGTTGATTTTGAGGTCTTCGATGCCAGCGGGGCCCGCGTTGAAGTGGCTCAGGCCCAAGTCCGCGCCGGACGAAACGAGATTTATGCCTGGCTAGGTCACCTGCCTAGCGGCACCTATGCCGTGCGAATTGGCTTTTGGGATGAGCGGGCGGACCAAGCGGAGTCGTTAATTTTGCACCGCCAAACCCTTATAATAGCCCCTTAATGCACACAGTAATTATTACCGGCGGAGCCGGATTCATCGGATCGCACGTGCTGCGTCGCTTCGTGCAGCGCTACCCCCACTACCGAGTGGTCAATGCGGATTCGCTAACCTACGCGGGCAACCTTGAGAACCTCGCCGACCTAGCGGATTCCGCAAACTATTTTTTTGAGCGCGTGGACATTCGCGACGCCGTGGCCGTGCAGGACCTCTTTGACCGCTACCAGCCCGATGGCGTGGTGCATTTGGCTGCAGAAAGCCATGTGGATCGCTCCATTGCCGACCCGATGGCCTTTGTAGAAACCAACGTAATCGGAACGGTAAACCTCCTCAACGCTGCCCGCACTGCCTGGGCCGGAGCCATGGAGGGCAAGCGCTTCTATCATATTTCTACGGACGAGGTTTTTGGTGCCCTGGGTGCCGAGGGGCTTTTTACCGAAGAAACGCCCTACAGTCCCAACAGTCCCTACAGCGCGTCCAAGGCCAGCAGCGACCACTTTGTGCGCGCCTACCACGAGACCTACGGGCTCCCGGTGGTTTTGTCGAACTGCTCCAATAATTATGGGCCAAACCACTTCCCTGAGAAGCTGATTCCGCTGATGATTCACAACATCATTGAGGGCAAGCCTTTGCCGGTTTATGGCGACGGTAAGTACACCCGCGATTGGCTCTACGTCAAGGACCACGCATCGGCCATCGACGAGGTCTACCACCAGGGGCGCAACGGCGAGACCTACTGCATCGGGGGTTGGAACGAGTGGCAAAACATCGACCTGGTGCACCTTCTATGCCGCACCATGGACCAAAAGTTGGGTCGCCCCGAAGGCGACAGCGCCAAGCTCATCACCTATGTCAAGGACCGCCCGGGCCATGACAAGCGCTATGCCATCGATGCCACTAAGATTCATCGCGAACTGGGCTGGAAGCCTTCCGTAACTTTTGAACAGGGCCTGAGCGAGACCATTGACTGGTACCTCAGCAACGAAACCTGGCTGCGCAACGTCACCAGCGGAGCCTACATGGACTACTACAGCGCCCAGTACGGCGCCTAAGGCATGTTCGAAGGCTCCGAGGTCCTGGCCGTCATTCCCGCGCGCTACGCCAGTACGCGCCTGCCCTGCAAGCCCTTGGCCCTGATTGCCGGCAAGCCCATGATACAGCACGTCTGGGAACGGGTTTCGGCCCTG
>JBEEMM010000083.1:0-6353 GCA_041192685.1 Bacteroidota bacterium
TTCTCGAGCTGCGTGGCTGCGCCGTATTCTGGGGTCATCACATAAAGCGAGACGTCGCTGTGGTCAAGGATTTCTGTATCTGATTGGCCAATTCCACTGGTTTCTAGCACAATGAGGTCGTACTTGGCCGCCTTGAGTACATTTAAGGCATCGCTGACGTGCTTGCTCAGGGCAAGGTTGCTCTGACGAGTAGCGAGAGAACGCATGTAGACGTTGTCGTGGTTGATGGCATTCATCCTAATCCGGTCGCCGAGCAGGGCACCTCCGGTTTTGCGCTTGGACGGATCCACACTCACCAAACCAATTTTAAGGCCGGGAAAATGGCGAAGCACGCGGCGTACTAGCTCGTCGACCATGGAACTTTTACCCGATCCTCCGGTACCCGTAATGCCCAGAACCGGTGCCTGATTCAGAGCTGCCAAGGTCTCAACCTCAGCCCTTAAGGTTTCGTAGACGGCGGGCGCGTTTTCTGCGGCAGAAATCATGCGGGCCACCGAGCGAGGACGTTGAATTTTAACTCCTTCGAGGGCATCTTCAACCTGACTTCCGATGGCAAAATCACAGCGCTCCAGAAGGTCGTTAATCATGCCTTGAAGGCCCATGGTACGTCCGTCGTCGGGGTGATAGATCCGCGTAATTCCGTAGGCCTGAAGCTCCTGTATTTCACTAGGCAAAATAGTCCCGCCGCCACCGCCAAAGATTTTAATGTGTCCCGCGCCACGTTCCTCGAGTAAGTCGTGCATGAACTTGAAGTACTCCAAATGCCCGCCCTGGTAGGAGGTCATGGCAATAGCGTTGGCGTCTTCTTGTATGGCGGTCTCCACCACCTCTTGGGCGCTGCGGTCGTGGCCCAAATGAATTACCTCGGCTCCTGACGACTGCAGGATGCGTCGCATTATGTTAATGCTCGCGTCGTGCCCGTCAAAAAGCGAGGCCGCCGTAACAATTCGAATCGGATGTTTGGGCTTGTAGGGTTGGGATTCCACCATAAAAGCAAAGATACCGCGCAGACCGAGACCCCTACTGCTCGATCGCTCGGTTGAGCAGATCCGCAAAGGTCCGCCAGTCCTTAAACTCAAGGTCAGGAATTGCCTGTGCGTCAGGGGCAATGGCATCCGCGGCGTGAAACCATGCCGTGCGCATGCCCACTCCCTGCCCACCAAGTACATCCCGGAGCAAGGAATCTCCGACCATCCACGAGTCCTGAGGTCGAGCCCCTGCTTCGCGAAGTGCTGCAGTAAAAATCCCAGCACTGGGCTTATAGGAGCCCGCACGGTCCGAAGTCATCCGAACAGTAAAGAAGTGGCTCAATCCCAAGGCAGCTACCTTGCGTTCTTGGGGTTCAGAAACTCCGTTGGTGATAAGATGCAGCTGGTGTCCGCCTTGGCGAAGCTCCTCAAGTGCCTCCGCAGCACCGTCGTAACCCTGCCCGAGGTCGGGCAATCGCTTCTTGAGTCGGAATTCGCAGTCTTTGGCAAGCGCTCTGAGGCTTTTAGGAGAACCCGTATCTACTCCCATTTCGCTAAATAAAAGCGCAAACCGACGCGCCCTAACGTATTCTACTCCGAGGTTATGGTCTTGAATGTGGTCCCAAAGGCGGTCGTTTATGGCTAAATAACATTGAGTAAATTGCGCAGAAGTCCCCAATGAATTCCAGCCTAACTCCGCGTGGAGCTCTTCAAAGAAGATCCTGTGGTTGCCCTCGTGATGCCAAAGAGTACGGTCAAGATCAAAAAAAAGATGAGCCATGGCTCAAAGGTCGATGCGCAGGCTCGAGAAAAATGAAAAAAGTTAACCTTCACCTCACGGGCGTGGCACTTGTTTGCTCTATTTTTGGTGCTTAATTAAAACGTATGACGCCTCGTACCATTCTTTATCTGCGTGTAGCCCTTGGGGTCATCGCCGTTTTATTTGCCTTTCGCATTTACCGAATCATCATGGAGCCCATTGAGTTCCAGAAAATTAAGGATCGTCGCTACGAGGCGGTAATCATGCAGCTCGAGCAGCTTCGGGAGGCTCAGCTCGCCTTCAAAAATGAATACGGCATGTATGCCTCCGAAGTTTCTACCCTGATAGACTTCATGAAAAACGCAGAAGTCACCATCGTAGAACGCAAGGATTCCTCGTTCATGCAGTTCAACAAGGTCTATCAGATTGACATGAACAAAGACACCATCATCTACCGCGTGATCGGCAGCGCCCCCGCCCTAACGAAACTCCGCAACCAAAGAGAAGATTTGTTCCCCGAAGATCTTAATCTAGACGACTTGCTCACGATCAAATACAGCCAAGACTCCACCTTTAAGATGGGTACTGCAGTGATTGAGAAAAATGGAATTAAAGTGCCCGTATTTGAAATCAAGGCAAGCAATGCCGCAATTTTCAGTGAATACTACGGCAAGTACGAAAACTACATTAAGCGTTTGAAAAACAGTGACTTAATCGTTGGTTCGCTCACCGAACCGACCCTGAGCGGCAACTGGAACTAATCGCTTTGACTCCAACAGTTTGGGTCGAACCCTCTAGCGGACTCCAATGGCATGATGAGTCCTTCTGCATGCTGGTTCCCAAAAATATTGCGGACTCCGACTGGCGCATCGTCGACCCTCAGGGAAGTTCCTGGTTTCGCAGTCCCTTGGACGAGCGCTACCATTTGATCTACCGCTTTTCTGAAAGCCCAGAGGGAGCGCAACCCCTAAGTCTTTTTAACCTTCGCAGGTGGCTGAGCAGCCGACCTACCGGCCGGGCAGTAAGGGCCCAGTGGTGGAACGACCGTTTAGAGCTCGCCGCCTTAGACGGAACCCTAATTAAGGCCCATGCGGTGCATCGCGCGCCAAGTGCCGGGGATGCCGCCTACTTTGCCTTACTGCTTTTTGACCAGCTTGACTGGGCAGGAAGCACGGTTCCGCTGTTTTGGGAAGGGCAAGGAAGCGAAGACGTCCAGAAGTGGACGAAGCATTTTATTGCGCACTGGCACAGCCGTTCCCTTGAGGGTGTATTGGGACTCGCATCGTGAGAATCATCCGAGGGTCCCACCGCGCCAAAATCCTTCGAGCTCCGTCAAGCCTGCCCGTGAGGCCTACTACCGACATGGCCAAAGAAGGCCTGTTCAACATCCTTGAGAACCACCTAACCTGGAGCGACGTGCGGGCGCTTGACCTCTTTGCCGGTACCGGAAACCTCAGCTACGAAATGGCCAGCCGGGGATGCCCCGACGTTACCGCGGTGGATAGCTACCGTGACTGCGTCCGCTTCATTCAAAAAACTGCCGAACAGCTTCAGCTTCCCATTCGCACGGTGGGCGAAGACGCTCTGCGCTTTGTGCAGCGCAACCCTAGCCGCTGGAACGTCATCCTGGCCGACCCACCCTACGACTTTGCCCACTACCCTACGATGGTTGACCTGGCCCTTGCGCGCCTTACCGAAGAAGGAATACTCGTGGTCGAGCACAGTGCAGCCACGGATTTTAAGGAACATCCAAACTTCACGGAGGTGCGCCGCTACGGCAGCGTACACTTTAGCTTTTTTGCAGCGCCTTTAGCCAGGCAGCTACCGCCCGACTTCGGTGGCTGATGAGGCTTTTTTCGCCTTCCTGCATCTCGGCAAAGGTTCGACCGTCACCCTCTGACGGAACAAAAAGTGAATCGTAGCCAAAACCCTGAATGCCCCGCTCTTCTCTAGTGATTTCCCCTTCAACCTGCCCCAAATACAGGGAGGTACCTGCTTGAGTAGTCCAGGCCAAAACGGTCTTGAATCGAGCTTTGCGGCTTACCGCACCCTGCATTTGTAAAAGGAGCTTAGCTCGATTGTCGGAATCTGATTTTTGAGGGCCGGCGAAGTAGGCGCTGTGAACCCCTGGCATACCATCCAAAAAATCCACTTCAAGTCCGCTGTCGTCCGCAAGGCTGGGGAGACCGCAGGCTCGCCAGAGAAACTCGGATTTTTGCTGGGCATTCTCGTGAAGGGTCGTCCCGTCTTCAGCGAGCTCTCCTGCAATACCTAGGTCTGTGGGGGTCAGCAACTCCCAATGATCAGGAAGAACCGACCGTAGTTCGCGAATCTTGTGCGGATTCTGGCTTGCAAGCACCAATTTCACTTGGTACTGTCTAATAGTTGATCCTGCTCCGAGCTGGCGCGAAGACCTTCAGGAACCGAAGCGCGCACAATCTCAGCAAGGGCCTTCACCATTCCGGTTTTGCGGTTACCCGGAAGGGTCAAAAGGGCAACCTGCCTAACGGGTCGGGGTTCCGCAATAGGTTTGACCCGTTTTTGACGAATCGCAGAGAGTTCGTCAATGGCCAACTGGGGCAAAAGCGTCATTCCTAGGCCCTCGTCGGCAAGGCGCACCAGGGTTTCAAACTGCCCTACCTTGACGGTAATGCGTTCGTTGGGCCGCTCCACCCCGCAGAGCTTAAGAACCTGGTCCCTAAAGCAATGGCCCTCTGGGAGCAGCAGGATTTGCTCCAACTTAAGTTCCGAGGAGGTCAAGAATAAATCCCGAGACTTGGGGTGGCCCTCGGGCAAGTAGGCAAAAAGCGGTTCGCGGTAGAGGAGCTCTTGCACAAAGTGATTCGGTGAAATCGGAACCGCCAATATGGCGGCGTCCAGCACACCAGAGTCCAGCTTCTCCAGCAACTGGTCCGTCCGTGCCTCTTCAATTTCTAGCGTAAGGTTGGCAAATCGCCGAAGCAGTTCTGGAGCAAAACGCGGAATGAGGTAGGGCGCAATGGTAGTAATTATACCCAAGCGAAGCCTACCCTCCAGCGGCATATGAAAGTGTCGGCTCGCCTCAAGGAGATTCTGAGCCGAGTGCATCGTCCGTTGGGCATGAGTCAAAACCTGAACTCCCAAAGGGGTCAGTTGAATGGGTTGGCTCCTGCGGTCCACCAAACTTCCATTGACTAGCTCTTCTAATTTTTGAATTTGGGCGGACAATGTTGGTTGCGAAACACCACAGGCCTTGGCAGCCCTACCAAAATGGCAGTGCTCCGCAAGGGCCTCAAAGTACTGCAGCTGAATTAGGGTAATTGCCATGGAGCGTTCCATCGTTCCCACCGAAGATAGGGCACATTAACAGCCCCGAAACCTTGGTAAAAGCGGGCTAGACCCTCCGCTGAAGTTCCTTCAAAGTCGAGAAGCTTCCAGCGACCCACGGCCATCGTGATGAATTCATTGATGAGCCAAGTCATGGAGTTATTCTCGCGTCCTTCGGGGGTGGTAGCACTAAAAAGCAGCACAGCCCGATCCCCAGAAAAAGCCACAAAAATACCGGCCAGCCATTGGTTGCCTTCGCCAAGCGCAGCCCAAACTGCTCCCCTACCTTGGTGCAGCAAGTGGTACATAGCCGTCTTCATGGCCTGCTCGTATCCCTTGGGGATGCTATACTTATTCCCTTGATTTTGAGCGAAATAATTCCATAACTCCTCGGGATTGCTGTACTCCCAGAGCTGGTTTCCCGAGGCCTTCGCCAGATTTCGGCGGGTCTGGCTCGAATAACCCTGGTGCAGTGCCTCGTAGCTACCGTCAAGCCGTAGCTCGTAGTTGGGGGCTGAGAACCACCGTTCCCAACCTGCCTTGCGCCAATGCCAACCCTGGTCCGCATTCCATCCAGTGGGCCTGCTCATACTCAGGCGCAGTCGGACCAACCTCGGGAGGGCATCCAGAGCGGCC
The DNA here is from genome assembly GCA_041192685.1 of Bacteroidota bacterium. Classification (GTDB taxonomy): domain Bacteria; phylum Bacteroidota; class Bacteroidia; order Flavobacteriales; family Schleiferiaceae; genus TMED14. The sequence continues at coordinate 5,671 of JBEEMM010000083.1, forward strand.
CTTAACCGGTCAGCATCGTCTGCTGCGGAACCCAATGGTCCGAGCCGCTGGGCCCCAAACGGGCAAAATGCCTGCTTAAAACCCCATTTACTCCGCCCTACAGCAAAAGGAAGAATGAGGTCTTCGGACTGCAGCGCCATCCAAGTCGTACCCAAACAATCCAAGTATCCGATGCGGTCGTAGGGGAAGCCGTCGCTGCGAAGCGAGTGAGCCAGTTCCCACTCTCCTTCGTTGGGATTTTCGGTGGTTTTAAAGGGGCTCATTGGGGCGCGCGCTGGGTAGCGCATTGTGTGGCGTATTCTGCCAACCAAAGTTCGAGACCCAGCCGCCAATTCTCAAAATTTTTTGCATTTTGCTCTGCCTCGGGTCTGGGTCCAAAAATTCGCCAATGGGTTCCTACTCGAAGCGGTGCACCTACCAACCATGCGGCCGCTTGAAGTTCATGCATGGCATCGGCTATTTCGCGCGGACTCCTCCCTAAAAAGTTCTGATCCATTGCTGATACGGGTACCATACTAAAGCCATAGTCAAGGGGAACCGCGCTGGCCCATCCCGCTCGAAACCCTGGGGCGTCGGCGAATTCCAGGGACCAATCTTCGGTCAGACCGAGATCAGAAAGCGTTTTAGCTGCCTCTTGCTGGCATGCATTGCGCAGAAAGTGAAACCGCTGCCGATGCACGGGA
>JBEEMM010000084.1:0-6284 GCA_041192685.1 Bacteroidota bacterium
GCGATCAAGCGGGTTCCGTCGTCCCAGAAGTAACGGCACTCCTCGGTCTTTTTAAGGTAGTTGAAGTGGTCGCGCGGATTTTCTCCGCAAAGGGTGAAGAGTTCGTCCACCAAAAAGGGCAGGGTAAAAAGGGATGGGCCTGCATCAAAGCGGTATTCGCCCAACTGAAATTCACTGAGCTTTCCCCCGGGGTAGGAATTCGCTTCAAAAACCTGCACCGCATAGCCCTTGCGCGCCCAGCGAATGGCTGAGGCGATTCCGGCGATGCCGGCTCCGACTACGACTGCGGTGGATTGCTGTTGTTCCATTGTTCAATGGCGCGTCGAACGCTGCCCTGCTCCATTAGCAACGCGCGGGATTCGGATTCGTTCAACCCGGTTTGGTCGGCGACCATTCGGGCACCGCGCTCGAGGAGTTTGAGGTTGCTGAGCTGCATGTCGACCATGCGCGAGCCTTGAACGCGTCCCAGCTGAATCATCACCGTGGTGCTGAGCATGTTAAGGAGCAACTTTTGAGCAGTTCCCGACTTCATTCGGGTGCTTCCGGTAACAAATTCAGGGCCTACCACCGCGACTACGGGGTATTCCGCAGCAGCCGCTACCGCAGAGTCGGGATTGCAGACAATGCAGCCCGTCAGGCAGCCGGCAGCACGAGCCTGGTTTAGGCCGCCGACCACATAGGGGGTGCGGCCGCTGGCCGCGATTCCAACGACGGTGTCGAGGGCCTCGATGCGATGCTCCTGAAGGTCCTTCCAGGCTTGGTCGGCGTCGTCTTCGGCAAATTCCACGGCTTGGCGAATGGCGCCGTCTCCGCCGGCGATTAAGCCCACGACCATTCCCTTCGGAACGCCATAGGTGGGTGGGCATTCTGAGGCGTCGACAATGCCGAGTCGGCCCGAGGTGCCGGCCCCAATGTAAAACAAGCGTCCGCCCTGCTTCATGCGCGGCAGGATCTGCTCTACCAAAGCCTCGAGGGCGGGAATTGCCTCTGCCACGGCATGCGGCACGCGCTGGTCTTCGGCGTTAATGCCCTCAAGAAGCTGGCGCAGCGTCCAGGTCTCGAGGTGGTCGTGGTTGCTAGGGCTTTCGGTAATCACGGTGGGGCAAATCTAGCGTTTGTAAAGCCTGGCCACATAGTAGCCGTCGCTGTGCGGATGCTCGGGGCTGATGCGCACCTCTTCTCGAAGCTCAAAAGCCCCCGCCTTCTCGTCCAAAAAGCGGCGAACCTGGTCTTCGTTCTCGCTGCGCAAAATGCTGCAGGTCGCGTACACAAGAAGTCCGCCCGGCTGGAGTGCCGCAGAATAGTCGCGCAAAATAGCGTACTGAATTTCTCTGGTTCGGTCCAAATGATCGGGCTGGAGCTTCCACTTGGTGTCGACGTCGCGGCGAATGACGCCGGTTCCGCTGCAGGGCACGTCGAGCAGCATTTTATTGGCCCAACCGGCATGGCGCTGAACGTCTGCAGCAGAGCGGATTACTTCGGTGCGCAATCCCTTAACTCCTGCCCTGAGGGCGCGCTTCTCGGCCTCGCCGAGCTTGTAGGGCTCAATGTCCATGCATAAAATGTCGGCCTTCCCGCCGGCCAATGCGGCGGCATGCAGGGCCTTGCCCCCAGCCCCGCTGCAGCCATCGAGAATTCGGTCGCCGGCTTCTGGGTCGAGGTAGGCTCCTATGCGCTGGGACCCCCCGTCCTGCACTTCGTACCACCCGTCCTTAAAGCTCTCGAGGTGCTGCAAGCGCGGACGCTTGGCCAATACCAGTGCCTCGGGTGCGACGTCGCTAAGTTCTGCAGCAATTCCCTCGCCAGCGAGGCGCTCCAGCACCGCCTCACGGTTGGTCTTAAGGCTGTTTGCCCTTAGAATTACCTGGGCCGGACGGTTGAGCGCCGCCGCCAATGCCGGCCAGTCTTCCCCGAGTTCTGCGCCGGCCATTTCGTCGAACCAGGGCGCGTAGCTCTGGGCCAATCCGGTACCTAAATCCTTGGGCTGGGGCATACCCGATTCCCGCCAGAGCCAATAGGTTTCAAAAAGACTCTTGAGTTGCTTGCGCTTGATCTGGACTTCTTCGCCATTGAGGTGCCAAAGCAGGGTCCACCAGCGCACTATTTCGTAGCTGTGCTCGGCCACAAAGGCTCGATCACGGGCTCCCCAGCGCTTGTTGGCGCGCAGGACCTGGTCCACCACGCGGTCGGCATAGAGGCGTTGGCCAAAGGTCCGCTCGAGCACTTCGAGCACCCCTGCGACTAAATTGGGGTGCGGAATCACGATTTTTGGGATTGTAGCGCGTAGAGTTCCGCATAAAGCCCTGGCTGGGCGAGAAGCTCCAAGTGGCTTCCCTGCTGCACCAATTCACCCTGGTCGAGCACTAAAATGCGGTCGGCAAGGTGCACGCAGCTCAGTCGCTGGGTAATGAGTACGGCCGTCAGCCCATTCAATCGAGCTTTGAGGTTGCTCAAAATGGTAACCTCGGTCTCGGTGTCTACGGCACTCAAGGCGTCGTCAAAAAGGAGCATGGGCGGCTGCTTCATTAAGGCCCGCGCAATGCTCACCCGCTGTTTTTGACCGCCCGAGAGGGTAACTCCGCGCTCACCCACTACGGTCTCGTAGCCCTGGGCGAATCCGCGAATGTCCTCGGCCACGTCGGCCAACTCCGCTTGGCGCTCGACGTCGCTGCGGTCCGCATTGATGCTGCCAAACGAAATATTGTCGGCTATGGAATCGCTGAACAAAAAGGGGTCTTGCGGAACCGTGCCTATCGAAGCCCGAAGTGCCTCCAATTCCCAGCGGCGCAGGTCAACGCCGTCGAGCAGAATGCGGCCCTCCACGGGGTCCATAAGGCGGTTCATCAGGCCTACAAGCGTCGATTTCCCAGACCCAGTGCGGCCTACCACCACGATGGTCTCGCCCGGATTCACCGCAAACGAAACGTTTTTAAGCGCTTGAATTCCGCTGTCGGGATAGGTATAGGACGTATTCTCAAAGGTCCAAGCCCCTTTTACCTCGGCGCGATGGGCATTCTCGGGGGTCGAAACTGCCGGTACTACGCGCAAAAAGTCGTTGATGCGCTCCATGGAGGCCTCAGCGCGCTGAATAAGGCTCATCACCCAACCAATGCTGGCGATGGGCCAGGTAAGGAGGCCCACGTAGTAAATAAATTCCGCGATAACCCCCGGGCTCAGCCTGCCTTCTATCACGCCCTCGCCGCCGATCCAAACAGCCAAGACGGTGCTAAGACCTACCAGCAGCATCATTAAGGGCGCAAAAAGAGCGTTGACACGGTACAGATCGCGGTTCAGTTGGTAGCTCTTCTCGGAACTCTCCGCGTAGCGCTGCGTCTGGTCGTCTTCAAGACTGTAAACCTTTAAAACGCGAATGCCGCTGAAGGTCTCCTGCGCCATGGTGCTTATGGCGGACTGCTGCTGCTGCACGGCATGGCTGCGCTGGTTGATCAGCGTCGACACTCGATAAATGGCCCAAACCAAAACGGGCATGGGGGCCAGGGTGATCAGGCTCAATTTGGGATCGACCTGAATCATAAAAATCAAGGTCAGTCCGGTAGAAAAAGCCGTATTAATCGTGTACATCACGCCCGGACCGAGGTACATCCGCACGCGGCTCACGTCTTCGCTCACCCGATTCATCAAGTCCCCCGTGGAATTGCGGCGGTAAAAAGTCTGATCCAGAGCCTGGTAGTGCTTATAGATGTCGTTTTTTAGGTCGAACTCAATATGGCGCGACATGACAATAAGCGTTTGACGCATGAGAAAGGTAAACCCTCCGCGCAGGGCACTGAGAAGCAAAATCAGTGCGGAATAACCCAATAAAGACTTGAACAGCTGAGAGGAGTCGCTTTGAGCGTCAAGCGCTTTCGCCACGGTATCAAAGGCCTCACGAATGTAAATCGCAGGATACACCGCAAAAATTGCCGATGCTATGACAAAGAGGACTCCGCCCGCAAAATGCCAAGGATAGCGAAGAAAATAGGGATTAAGGGACCATAGGGCGCGCACCCGGCAAAGGTAGTGCCTGGCCCCGCGGCGCTGGGCGCAAATGCCATGGGCAGAATGTACCTTTGAACTATGTTTTTGGCCCCGTCCCAACCCCATATTGCCGTGCTTGGCCTTGGCTACGTCGGGCTTCCCCTCACCCTTGCCCTGGCTCGCGAATTCCGCGTAATCGGCTTCGACATCAAGACCAGCCGCGTAGAGGAACTCAACCGCGGCGAGGACCACACCCTTGAGGCAGACCCCGCTGATCTGGCGCAGGCTCTTCAGCGCGGACTCCTTTTTAGCGCAGACCCCGCGTCCCTGGCCGAGGCAAACGTTTACATTGTAACGGTTCCGACCCCAATTGACCAGTTCAAGTCGCCCGACCTCAAGCCCCTGCTCGCCGCTTCGGCCACCATAGGCAAGGTGCTCAAGGCAGGCGACGTGGTTATCTACGAGTCTACAACCTACCCTGGATGCACCGAAGAAGACTGCGTCCCCGTGCTCGAACGGGAGTCTGGCCTAAAATTCAACGTCGATTTTTACTGCGGCTACAGCCCGGAGCGCATTAATCCTGGCGACAAGATCAACACACTTGAAACGATTAAAAAGGTCACCAGCGGAAGCACTCCCGAGTCTGCCGAATTCGTAGACGCCATTTACCGCCGAATTGTGAAGGCAGGAACCCATCTGGCGCCCAGCATCAAAGTGGCCGAAGCCTCCAAGGCCATTGAAAACGCGCAGCGTGACGTCAACATCTCGTTTGTGAACGAGCTCGCCCTCATTTTTGACCGCCTTGGAATCGACACCCGCGACGTGCTCGAGGCAGCCGGAACCAAGTGGAACTTTCTCAAGTACAGCCCAGGCCTGGTCGGCGGCCACTGCATCGGCGTCGACCCCTACTACCTGGCCCACAAGGCCCAAAGCCTTGGCTACCACCCCCAGGTAATCCTAAGCGGCCGCAGGGTCAACGACTCCATGGGCATGTTTGTGGCCAATAAGGTGGTTAAGCTAATGATTGGCAAAGGATTACCCATTCACGGGAGCAAGGCCCTTGTGCTGGGAATCACCTTCAAAGAAAACTGCCCCGACATTCGCAACACCCGCGTAATTGATATTGTCACCGAACTTCAGCAGTTCGGCATGCAGGTCGACGTTTTTGACCCTTGGGCCGAGCCCGACCAGGTGCGCGAAGAATACGGCATCAACCTTGCCTCCGAGCCCGGAACCGGCTACCACGCCGTAGTTCTGGCCGTTGCCCACGAGCAGTTTGCCTCGGTACGCCGGCAAGACCTGGGACTGGCAGCCAACGGAGTCATCTACGACACCAAGGCTTTTTGGCCCCGAGGAGAAGTCGACGGACGCCTCTAGCCAAAACTACAGGGCCCTAAAGCCAAGGCTCAGGTCTGTAGGATACCCGGATTGTAGGCGCGCTCGATTGGAGCTTGATTGGCAGCCTCGATGCCCATAGAAAGCACCTTGCGGGTGTCAATGGGGTCAATAATAGCATCGATCCACAGACGCGACGCCGCGTAGTAGGGACTCATTTGCGCCTCGTAGCGCGAACGGATGCGCTGCAGCAGCTCCTGCTCGGCCTCGGGGCTGAGTTCTTCGGCCCGTGATTTCTCGATTTGAAGCAGCACCTTGGCGGCCTGGTCGCCGCCCATTACCGCGATTTTGGCTGTAGGCCAAGCCACAATGAGGCGCGGATCGTAGGCCTTGCCGCACATGGCGTAGTTGCCTGCCCCAAAGGAGTGGCCTGTAATTACTGTGAACTTGGGCACCACACTGTTGGCCACCGCATTGACCATCTTAGCGCCGTCTTTGATGATTCCGCCCTGTTCCGAGCGCGAGCCCACCATAAAGCCGGTCACGTCCTGCAGAAAGACCAAGGGAATCTTTTTTTGGTTGCAGTTCGCAATAAAACGCGCGGCCTTGTCGGCACTGTCGGAATAAATTACCCCACCAATCTGCATTTCGCCCTTGCCCGACTTGACCACTTGGCGTTCGTTGGCGACGATTCCGACCGCCCATCCGTCGATGCGCGCATAGGCGGTGATGATGGTCTTACCGTAGTCGGCTTTGTACTCCAAGAGCGAGTCCGCGTCGACGAGGCAGTCCAGCAGGGCGCGAACTGGGTAGGGTTTGCCGTCAACGGGCATGCGCTCGTAGACCATGTCCATGGGCACCGAAGGGTCCTTTGCCTCAATGCGGTCAAAGCCGGCCGTTGGCGCGGCTCCCAGCTTGTCAACGAGTCCGCGCAGGATGCGAATGGCGTCGTCGTCGTCCTTGGCCTTGTA
>JBEEMM010000085.1:0-6134 GCA_041192685.1 Bacteroidota bacterium
AGAATCCCCAAAGACTACAACTACCGTCGAATCGTCGCACTAAGCATCGAGGCTCGGCAAAAAATGGAACTCCAGCAGCCAGAAACCCTGGGCCAAGCAAGCCGAATTTCTGGGGTCTCGCCCGCAGACATTCAAGTGCTCATGGTACATTTGGGTCGCTAGTTCCACGTGGAACATTATGAATATCGATCGCTGCCCCTCCTGCCTCAGTACCGAACGCTACGGTTCCTTTAAAGTCGTCGACCACATGGTCAGTGGCGAAACCTTTAGCGTCGAGTTTTGCAGCACGTGCAACCTAGGGATTACCAATCCACGCCCCGACAGCATTGCCGCTTACTACGACAGCCCAGCCTATGTGTCCCACTTAGATCAGGGTCAAGGCATGATGGGGCGGCTTTATGGAATGGCTCGATCTTTTGCTTCTTGGACTAAGGTTCGGTTAATTGCTTCTACCACGAAGAAATCCAAGGGCAGTCTTTTAGATTACGGCTGCGGCGTAGGCTTTTTTGCCTCTCGTGCGGAACGTCGCGGCTGGCTGGTTCAGGGGGTGGAGCTGTCGGACAAAGCTCGCGCTAAGGCCCAAGAAAAACTTAAGACGGGAACAGTGGTGTCGTCTCGCGAGGAGCTGCCCGACACCAAGTACGATGCGGTCACCCTCTTTCACGTTTTGGAGCATTTGGATGATCCCGCAGAAACACTTCAGTGGATTAGGGACCGATTAAATCCGGGTGGCGCTATTATCGTGGCGCTCCCCAATCATGCTTCGCCCGATTCAGGTCACTACGGACGCTTTTGGGCGGCCTGGGACGTGCCCATTCACTATTGGCATTTTACCAAGGAGTCGATGACGGAACTCGCTAAGCGCAAGGGCTTGTTTGTTGAGGCGGTTCACCCAATGCGCATGGACGCATTTTATGTATCCCTTTTAAGTGAGCGCTACAAAACGGGATCAAGTAACTGGATTTCAGCTTTTTATCAAGGCTTGCGCAGCAACATTCTGGGCGGCGAGAGCAACGCGTCCAGCCTTATTTACGTTCTGCGAAAAGTCGCATAAACTGAATCCCGAGGTCGCTTAGTACGATGCGGCTGTTGATGTTGCGCTGAATGTCGGCAAGGGCCGACAGCAGCAAGTCTTGGATTTCGCGGTGCTTGGATTCGTCGATCAGCCCAGCCAAGGCCTCGGGTTGAAAGGACACGTCGGGAAACCATGAAAACAAGGAATTTTTTAAGGCCCCGTGGCGCATCCGCAGCAACTGAGATAGCAGCTGTGCGCTAACTTGAATCCATTGCTTTTGCTGTTCGCGCGGTTCTTTGGCTAAGGATTCTGCGAAGGCCAACAAGGCTAGGAGGTCTTTTTTGTAGACCAAGCGCATAAAGGTCACAAACCATTGAAGGGGTTCGCGCAGGGCGTCTCGGTTGCGGTGCAGCATTACGGCTTGCCCGGGCTGCCCGCCAGAAAGCTCCGCCAGCAGCTGGGCTTGGTCCGCCGGAATACCAAGGCCCACAAGCCCTTCAATTAAGACGCTGCTGCTAAGGGGCCTTACGTAGTGCACCTGACAGCGAGACCTAATGGTGCCAATGACCGATTGCTCGTCGTGGCTAATGAACAGGATCAGGGTGCGGTCCTGCGGCTCTTCAATGAGCTTGAGGAGTTTGTTGGCGGCCGAATCGTTAAGGCGCTCCGGCATCCAAATCACAACGATCTTAAAGCCTCCGCCGTGGGACTTGAGGCTGAGCAGGCGCTGAATTCGCGCGGACTCCTTGACCGAAATTTGAACCACCTTTTGCTTGCCGCCCAAAAGCTCGATCCAGTCGTTGGTCAAGGGTTGCGGATTGTCGAGCAAGAATCGGCGAAAGTCCGCTAAAAATGGGGCAGAGCTGTCTTCGTCGTCTCCTCGCCCCTCGCCACCAACGACCGGGATAATCCAGTGAACGTCAGGGTGAGCCAGGTTGGCAAGCTGGATGCAGGAGGGGCATGTTCTGCAGGCGCCCAGCGCGGTGGGTGCTGCGCACAGCAGCCGGTGGAGGTAGTCAAGGGCAAGGGGCCAGGCAATTCCGCCGTCTTCGCAAACGAGCATTTGGGCGTGCGGAATCCGCTCGCGATGCGCCGCTTGGTCGAGCCAAAGGCTCCACTCAGGAAGTTTATTAAGGGGAATCTGAAGGCCGGCAGACAAAGCGGAGCTAAGTTAGCGCCCTACCTTTGGTATGCGAAAAAATCAGACTGTATTTTATGAAAACCATAGACCAACTCGACGTTAAAGGCAAACGGATTTTGCTGCGTGTAGACTACAATGTTCCCCTTCTGGAAGACGGTGAGGTGGCTAATAATCAGCGTATTATAGCGACACTTCCAACGCTTCGTTCCATTTTAGATCGTGGAGGTCGGGCGGTCTTGCTCTCGCATTTGGGCCGACCCAAGCCGGGCCAAGAGTCTAAATTTAGCCTGCGCCCAGTGGCGCGCGAGCTTTCTCTTGCCCTGGGCAGAGAGGTTCAGTTTATCGACCAAACGGTTGGCCCAATGGCGGTTGCGGCCACTAAGGCCTTGCGCGACGGCGAGGTCTTGCTGCTTGAAAACGTCCGCTTTTTTGCCGGCGAAGAGGCAGGAGATCCTGAATTCGCCGCCCAACTGGCAGAATTGGGAGACGCCTACGTGAACGATGCCTTTGGCACCGCACACCGTGCGCACGCCTCTACGGCGGTTATTGCTTCGAGCTTTAAGGGCCGAGCAGCCTTTGGCATGGTCATGGCCAACGAGATCAAGAACGTAGACCGCGTTTTAGCGTCGCGTGAGAAGCCCGCGGTTGCCGTGGTAGGTGGTTCTAAGGTTTCAAGCAAAATCGTCATTCTAGAGCGTCTTTTGGACCGTGTTGACGCCCTGCTTATTGGAGGCGGAATGGCATTCACCTTTTTAAAGGCTCAAGGCGCCGAAGTGGGCAGTAGTTTGGTCGAGGACTAGCACCTCCAAACCGCGCTTCAAATCATGAATTCCGCCAAAGAAAAGGGAGTTGAAATTCACTTGCCAGCGGACGTTGTAGCGGCAGATCGCTTTGCTCCCGACGCCAAGACGCTTGTGGTTGCCAGCAATGCGATTCCTAAGGGCTGGATGGGGCTTGACATTGGCCCTGAGACCATTGCCGCCTACGCCGCCGTGGTAGGCCGTGCTAAAACTCTGCTTTGGAACGGACCTATGGGCGTATTTGAGATGGATGCCTTTGCGGCCGGAACGCGCGACTTGGGCGAGGCTATTGCAAGGGCAACCGAATCAGGAAGGCTTTTTTCGCTCGTTGGCGGAGGCGACAGCGTAGCTGCCGTAGAGCAGTTTGAATTATCGGACCGAGTAAGCTACGTGAGCACCGGCGGCGGAGCCATGCTGGAGTACCTAGAAGGGCGCGTCCTCCCCGGCATTCAGGCCGTCCTGGATGCTGAATAGGTTGGAGGTAAGCCAGGTTCCGAGCCGCAGGGAGTAGCCAAAGTAGCGAGACTCGTTGCGGAGTTCTTCTCCGGGTCCGACCGAAGGAAATTCATTGCCGATCCAGCGAAGCGGCAGGGCGACAAGCGATGCGATGAGGATGCCTTTGGTGAATCCGCTCAAGGCCCCAAGGAGGCGGTTTAGCCAATTGAGCAAGACGAGTTTGGATAGGCCCGTAGCAAGCTTGCCCAAAAAGACCACGGCGAGGTAAATCACAAAAAGACTGAGGTAGTAGGCAACCCCTTCCCTAAGGCTGGGCCCTTCGACGAAGGCCTCCAGAAAGGGCTCAACGCGTCTGGATAGGGGTCCGGCAAAAAGATAGCCCAGCAGGAGGCCTAGAAGACCCGAAAGATCATTGATGAAGCCCCGCCAAATGCCCCGTAGGGTTAAAACCAAAACGAGTCCGACGATGAGCAGGTCTAAGCCCGTCATGCTTTAGCAGCCGCTAACGCCCTCTACGTAGGGCTGAACGACAATCTGCACTTTAGCGGTGCTGTCTGAAGTGAGCTTTAAGTAGCTGCAGCCAAAAACCACAGGGGGATTCCCCCCTTTTTGGGCCGTTACCTGCAGTACTGCTGGGAGTCCGTACTGAAACAAATCATTGCCCTCAGAGTCGCGCACAATGCCGTCAATGCCTGAGAAGCCGGTAAAATCGGGCAGCGCATTCACCACGGGGGCAGTTGCGCGCACCGTTGCGTTTTGAATGGGAATGAGCTCTCCGTCGTCGTTGACGGCAACCACCTCAATCTGAAAGCGGTAGACCGGGGCGTCTTTGGGGCTGCAGGAAGTCAGTGTCGCGGCAAGTAGGGCAGCGGCGGCAGCAAAGGAATGTAGGGTGTTCATGGGCATCCAGAGTTGGGGTCGCCGTAGGGGCGAAGAATTACATAGGCTACTGCGGTATCGCCGGGAACCACGTGCACAAAGGAGCAGCCTCTGTAGGCGCCCTTGGTGGACTCCACGTCGAGGTAGGCTTCGCGCGAATACTTCCAGGGAGTGTCGGTCCAGCCGCTTAGGCTGGATTTTTTGTAGTAGTATCCCGAAGTATTGGGGTTGTCAAAGAGGGTTCCGCTGCCGGGTGCCGACAGGTGAATCCAAGCATTTTGAATGGCCACGCTGTCGGAATTAATGACGCGTACCGCAATGTAGGCGGGGCCCGTAGCCTCGTTCTCGCAGGACGCGAGGCTGCCTGCCAAGGCCAATAGTAGGGCGAGGGCAGAAATGATCCGGTAGTTCAATCGCTTTAGCATAGTTTTGTTCAACAAAGCAAGCAAATATAGCAGTTTACCCGACTATGCAGGCTAAAATACAGCAATACCTCCTTGAGGTCGCTTCTGCGACTCCTGCCAACGCCGATGAGGCGGAACTCCTGCGTCTTCGGTTTTTGGGTCGAAAGGGCGTTCTCAACGACCTTTTTGCGGACTTCAAGTTGGCTGAAGCCCAGGACCGCAGGGAAATCGGTCAGCTTCTTAATGAACTTAAAACCAGCGTTGAAGCCAAGGTTTTGGAGCATAGCGCAGGCAAGCCCAAGGTAGTCATCAGTTCAGAAGACACTTCTCGCCCCGGATGGTCCGTAGCCCCCGGTAGCCACCACCCCGTGAGCCAGGTGCGCGACGAATTGGTCGATATTTTTCGCCGAATGGGCTTTGCCGTGGCCGAAGGTCCTGAAATGGAGGACGACTGGCACAACTTTACGGCCCTGAACTTTCCGCCCGAACACCCGGCGCGCGACATGCAAGACACCTTCTTTTTGGCTCGAAACCCAGACTGGGCCCTGCGCACGCATACCTCAAACGTGCAGGTTCGCACCATGGAGTCCCAAAAGCCGCCCATTCGAATTATTGCTCCGGGGCGCGTCTTTCGCAACGAGGCCATATCGTCGCGGAGCCACTGCATGTTCCACCAAATTGAGGGTCTTTACCTCGACCGCAAGGTTTCTTTTGCCGACATGAAGCAAACGCTTCTGGAGTTTGCGCAGGCTTTTTTTGGAGAAAAAACCGCCATAAGGCTTCGCCCCAGCTACTTCCCTTTCACCGAGCCAAGTGCCGAGATGGATATTTGGTGGGGCCTTGAAACGGAGGTTGACTACCGCATGACCAAGGGAACGGGCTGGCTTGAAATTTTAGGCTGCGGAATGGTGGACCCCGCAGTGCTTGAGTCCTGCGGAATTGACCCCCAGGAGTTCAGTGGCTTTGCCTTTGGTTTAGGGGTAGAGCGCATCGCCATGCAGCGCTTTGCCATCCCAGACATCAGGGCCTTGTTTGACAACGACCTGCGCCTACTGCGCGCGCTTTAAGAGCCCGCCCCTACTAGAGCAGACGGCTATTGGACGTCTTTAATGCGAATGGTATTGGTGGTCCCGCGCGCCTCAATGGGCATCGAGGCCAGCTGCACAATTCGGTCGCCTGAAGCAACAAGGCCATTGCTTTTGAGGTGCGCCGTGACATCCACAAACGTGCTGTCGGTGGAGTCCATGCTGTTGTAGAAAAATCCGCGTACGCCCCAAAGAAGGGAGAGCTTATTCAAAATTTTGGTGTTGGCGGTAAAGGCATATATGTTGCTGTGGGGCCTAAAGCTTGAAATGAGCTGCGCGGAATGCCCAGAAAAAGTAAGCGTACAGATGGCCTTAGCGTCTATTTTGTCGGCAATTTGGGCCGCGAAGTAGCAG
>JBEEMM010000086.1:0-6045 GCA_041192685.1 Bacteroidota bacterium
TTCATCATCTGGATTTTCTGGCATGCGGTACTGGGATGGTTCCTGGTCCGCGGCGCAAAGACTTGGGAACACGGAACCATGACCGTCGTTGGCCTGGTGCAGCTCGTGCTGACCAGCATGATTTTAGGCATTTACGTATTTGGAATTAAAATAGGCTCCAGCCCCTTTGTACTAATACGCGAACTGCCTGAAAACCTGGGGCTTCCCTGGACCACCATCAAGGACTACATGATTCGCATTCCCGCCTTTCGCGACGGTCAAGGCCTGAACCCCCTGCTCCAAAACTACTGGATGGTCATTCACCCGCCCACGCTTTTCTTAGGCTTTGCCGCCACGCTCCTGCCCTTTGCCTACGCCGTTGCCGGATGGATTGAGCGAAGGCCCTTAGAATGGGTAACGCCCGCCCTACCCTGGGCCTACTTTGGAGTAGGCGTCTTGGGAACCGGAATCCTCATGGGTGGCGCTTGGGCCTACGAGGCACTGAGCTTTGGAGGCTTTTGGGCCTGGGACCCCGTAGAAAACGCCTCGCTCGTTCCATGGATCACGCTGGTTGCCGCAGCCCACCTCATGTTCATTGTCAAGAAGAAGAAAACATCGGGCGGACTCACCGCCATCATGGTAATGCTCTCCTTCCTATTGGTACTGTACAGCACCTTCTTGACCCGCAGCGGAGTTCTCGGAGACAGTTCGGTCCATTCCTTTGTCGATTTGGGGCTCAACGGCCAGCTCCTGCTTTTACTCGGACTTTTCTCGGTCGGCAGCCTCATTCTGCTCCTGGCGCGCTGGCGCAGCCTACCGCGAAGCAGCGCCGACGAAGCTTTTTCTTCCCGCGAATTTTGGCTGGTCATTGGCAGCCTGGTGCTCCTGATTAGCGCAGTGCAAATCTCCTTCAGCACGAGCATTCCGGTGCTCAACAAGCTCATTGGCCCCGATGGCCTGGTACCGATCCTTGGCGAAGCCATGGCGCCGCCTACCGACGTGTTTCGCCACTACCATTCCATTCAAATACCTGTGGCTATTGTAGTTAGCCTATTTATGGCCATGGTTCCCTTCTTGCGTTGGGATTCCACGCCCAATGCCCTACTCAAGCGAATTCTGCCCTCCCTGCTGGTTTCTTTGGTTCTTGGCGGACTCGCCGCTTGGGGTTTGAAGTTTGACCAGCCGATGTACACTATTCTTTTGATCACCGGGGTGTTCGCCGCCCTATCAAATCTTGACCTTTGGCTCCGCTACCAGGGCGGAGGCTGGCGCAGCGGCGGGCAAGCTCTTGCCCACCTGGGCTTCGCCTTTATCTTGCTCGGAGCACTAATTAGCAATGGCAAAAAAGTGGCAATTAGCCAAAATCCTGTCTTTTTGCACAAGGACTTCCCGGCCAACGAGCACATTCTGATTCCGCTCGGAGACACGGTTTCGATGCACCCCTACTGGGTAGAATGGACCGGCGAACGCGTGGAAGGTCATTTTCAACTCTTTGATGTCAACTTCTACGGAACCGCAGAAGACCAAAGCCCCGGCAAAAAGCTGTTCTCACTGGCGCCCTATATTCAGATGAATCCGCGCATGGGCAATGTGCGCGAGCCGTCGACCAAGCACTACTGGGACCGCGACGTGTACACCTATGTGAGTTTTGCCGACATGCGGAGCCCCGAAGAGAAGGCCAGCGGTTGGGCCGAGGAGATGGACGCGACCATGGGCCGCGGGGAGGAAGTATTTGTGTTTGAAGAGTACATGATGCGTTGCGACAGCATCATAGTTAAAAGCGCTCAAATGATCGAAGAAACGGGCGACCTTGCCACCCTTGACATGGCTGCAAAACTCACGCTCAAGCACATGGACGGCCGCAAAGAAACCATCGAAGTACCCTACGCAGTGCGTGGCAACGAGGCCTCACCGGGAGAAGCGGAATTCGTGAATCTAGGAGTTAAGGTGCGCTTTGATGGGGTTTCTGACGAGCCCGGGCGATTCAAAATGAAGTTCTGGCGCAAGGCGCCCGAAGAGCAGGAGTTCATTCTTCTTCAGGCCTTTATCTTCCCCTACATCAATGTGCTCTGGCTGGGCGTCGTGCTTATGGCCGTCGGAACCGCTTTGGCCGTTGCCAAGCGAATTGCCGGACCCAAACCTGCCCCTAAGCCATGATTCATGTGGTAGGCCGGGGCCGTGTAGGCCTAGCGCTTGCCCAGTCTTTGCCTGGATCCCAATTGCATTCGGGGCGTGATTTTAAGGGCATAAGCGGATTAACTCCTCAAGACACCGTTTTGCTTGCGGTGCCCGATGCCGCGATTGCAGGGCTTTCTAAGCTGCTCGAGGGGAGTCAAGGGGTTAGGCTGCACTGCGCAGGGAGCGTAGCCCTTACCGACTTAGGCGCGGGATCATGCGGTGTATTTTACCCGATGGTTTCGTTTACAACGAGTCCTAACTGGGCTGAGGTACCCATTTTTGCCGAGGCTAGCGACTCCGCTGCCAAGACAGCCATCGAGGCCCTAGGCGCATTGCTTGGTTGTCCGCCGGCCGCATGGACGGACTCCGAAAAACGCGCTCAGTACCACCTCGGAGCGGTGTTTGCCAACAACTTTAGCAACCATGTTATTGCCTTGCTCCAGTCCTACTGCGCTCAGACCGGGCTCAACCCCCATGCCTACGAAGCCATGGTCCGCTCGACCCTAGAAGCGGCCGCAGCAGGCGACGCGAAATCCCTGCAAACAGGGCCAGCCAGCCGCGCGGACCAAATAACATTGGACCGGCACATGGATCTACTCCCCGAGGAGTTGAGGTCCATTTATCGAGCCTTAAGCCAGTCCATTCAGGGCACTTTACCATGAACTACAAAACAAAGCTGCATCAAATTAAGGCCATGGCCTTTGACGTAGACGGGGTATTTACCACCGGAATCGTTCAGCTCTTGCCCAACCAAGACCCCATACGCTCCTTTCACAGCCGCGACGGCTATGCCGTGCAGGCAGCAGTCAGGCAGGGCTACCTCGTCGCCGCCATAACCGGAGGAAGGTCCGAAACCGTCAAAGACAGCCTAAAAGCCCTTGGGATACAGGATGTTTGGCTCGCTTCCCGCCACAAAATTGAGGCCTACGAAGAATGGCTTGCTCGCTACGATCTGCGCGACGAAGAGGTTCTCTACATGGGCGACGACCTTCCTGACACCGAAGTACTTCTGCGCGCCGGACTTTCATGCTGCCCGCATGATGCGGCCCCTGAGATTCGCGCCCTAGTGGACTACGTATCTCCAATAGACGGCGGCAAAGGCTGCGTCCGCGAAGTGATGGAGCAGGTTATGCGCGTTCAGGGCAAGTGGAACCTCCCGGAATTCCGAAACTGGTGAAGCGCCTACCCTACGTTTTAAAAGGCTCGCTGGTTTTGGGCAGTGCCTCGCCCCGCCGAAGCGAACTCCTTGGAGTGCTGGGCATTCCCTTCGTAGTGCGAACGAGCGATTCAGACGAGTCCGCTCCCGAGGGACTTAGCGAGAGCGAAACAGTGTGCCATGTGGCCCGGCAAAAAGCAGAAGCCCTGCTGCCTAGCCTACAGCCAGGCGAGGTTTTACTCACTGCCGATACCGAGGTTTGGTTTCAGGGGCGGCGCTTTGGAAAGCCCCAGAACCTCGAGCATGCCGTGCAGATGCTGCTTGAACTTAGCGGTCAGACCCATAAGGTAATCACGGCCCTGTGGGCTACCGACGCAGTGACTTGGTCGAGCGCAGAGTCCACGGCCTTGGTGACGTTTAAACCGGTGGACGAAAGATTTATAAGGTACTACGTCGAGCACTTTAAGCCCCTCGACAAGGCCGGTGCCTACGGTGCACAAGAATGGTTTGGCCACCTCGCCATAGACCGTATCGAGGGAACTTTTGACAACGTGAAAGGCCTCCCACTCGACGCAGTAATTGCGGCCTTAGAGCCCTGGCTGGAGTCCGCATAAGTCGATATTTTGAGCGATATTGCGCGCTGTGATCCGCGCCCTTAGCCCCCTTATTTTTTTAATCGTCGCCCTGGTGTTCAACGTTCAGTTGTACGGCGACCGGAGCCTTGAAGGCAGCAACCAACTCATTCTGTTGGCTTCGGCCGGAATCGCCGCTCTTTTAGCGCCTAAAAATCGTAAAAGGCATCTTTGGAAGGGGATTGAGACGACCATTTCTGACTCGACCAAGGCCATTTTAATTCTGCTGATGGTGGGTGCCTTGGCCGGAGCATGGATGGTCAGCGGAATCATACCCACCCTTATCGTTTACGGACTTAAAATATTAAGCCCCAAGACATTCTTAGTATCGGCTGCCGTTTTATGTTCCTTGGTTAGTCTGGCAACTGGCTCGTCATGGTCTACGTCGGCAACTATTGGAATTGCACTCATGGGCATTGGTCAAAGTCTTGGTATTCCTGCGGGATGGATTGCTGGAGCCGTAATTTCAGGAGCCTACTTTGGCGATAAAATGTCCCCCGTTAGCGATACTACCAACATAGCGGCTACCATGGCTGGCGCAGAGTTGACGGACCATATTCGCCACATGATTTGGACCTCGGGGCCTGCAATTCTGATTGCTTTTTTGGTTTTTGGCATTAAAGGACTGTCTGCAAACGATGCCGGCGACCTCAGCCAAATTGCCCAGATTACCGAATTACTCAATGCGAAATTCACCATAAGCCCATGGCTCATACTGGTACCCCTAGCAAGCATTGCCCTCATTGTACTCAAGGTTGACGCCCTTGCCGCGATGGGAATTGGAACGCTCGCCGGCGTCTTAGCTGCTAACTTGGTGCAGCCTCAAATTATTGCAGAAATAGCAGGACACAACGGAGCCTCGGCCTGGTATGAAGGAAGCATGCAGGCCCTGTATGGCAGCAGCCAAATTTCCATCGACCATCCTGTACTCTCGGAGCTGCTCAAAGGCAAAGGAATGTCGGGCATGCTGGGCACCGTCTGGTTGATTCTTTGCGCCCTGACCTTTGGCGGAATCATGGACGCTGCTGGCTTTTTAAGTACCCTGACGCAGGCTCTTCTGCGTTTTGCACGCGGCACTGCAGGCCTCATTGGAGCGACCCTTGCCTCCTGCGGAATTCTCAACTTGACCGCCTCGGACCAATACTTGGCCATTGTTGTTCCCGGAAGGATGTTCAAAAAGGCGTACGAAGATCAGGGACTTAAACCCGAGAATCTTTCTCGCGCCCTAGAGGATTCCGGAACCGTAACCTCTGCCCTTGTACCCTGGAACACCTGCGGCGCCTACCAAAGCAGCGTACTCGGCGTTGCCACCGGAGACTATTTTATGTACGCTATTTTCAATTGGACCAGCCCGCTCATCAGCATGCTGCTCGCCCTCACGGGATGGAAGATTACCAAAATTTCTTCTGACGCATCCAAAAAACCATAGATGCAGCCACAAGGGCCATCAGAATCAGAACCATCGGATAGCCCAAAGCCCAATCCAGTTCGGGCATCGATTTAAAGTTCATGCCATAAAGACCAACAATGAACGTTAGGGGCAAGAAAATCGCCGAAAAAACGGTCAAGGTTCGTACTACTTCGTTCGTTCGCTGACCCACAGAAGATAAGTATAGGTTTTCAAGAGAGTCTAAAAGGCTGCGGTGAGAATCCATGCGCTCGTGAAGTGCCTGGACTTTACCCCGAACGTCGCGCAGATAGGGAAGATTTTCACGCTTGAATAAAGGATGAGCCGAGGACTCTAAGGAACCTATGGCTTCTCGCAAAGGGGTTAGGCGACGACGCACCTGATTCAGTTGCCTCTTAATACTTAAAATTCTAATCACCATGCGCTGACTTGGCCGATGCACTAATTCAATTTCAAGCTCACTAAGTACCTCATCCAATCGTTCAAAATACTGGTCATAAAGCCTTAGTAATGAGTCAACAAGGCGTATGAACAAATAGTCCGGTCCTTTAGTCCGAATTAAACCGAGATTGCTCTGGATGCGACCTGATACCTCTTCAAAAACTCCATCAATCTGGATAGTTATAACTCCATGCTGGTGCAGGACCAAGCCCTGGCGGCGGTGGGGGAACTTGAGCGAATCGACCTGGGTT
>JBEEMM010000087.1:0-5993 GCA_041192685.1 Bacteroidota bacterium
GGGCTATGTGGGTTACGATGAAGGCGGTCAATTGACCGAGAAAGTTCGACGCAAGCCCTATTCGGTGGTGCTCCTTGACGAGGTTGAGAAAGCTCATCCTGAGGTTTTTAACCTCCTGCTGCAAGCGCTTGACGAGGGGCACATGACCGACAGTCTTGGCCGAAAGGTGAGCTTTAAGAACACGCTGATTATTATGACCTCGAACATTGGCTCCCGCCAGCTCAAGGACTTCGGTACCGGGGTTGGATTTGGCACGCAGACTCGCGAGGAGAATTCTGAAGAACTTGCCAAAGGCGTTATTGAGTCCGCACTAAAAAAGGCATTTGCACCGGAATTCCTAAACCGAATTGATGACGTTATTGTGTTTCAACCTCTGGTCAAGGATGATATTTCTAAAATTGTGCACATCGAATTGCGCAGCCTGCTCAAGCGAATGGAGCTGCTCGAGTACCATGTGAAGCTTGAGGACAGCGCCGTGCATTTTCTCGCAGACAAGGGTTTTGATTCCAAGTTTGGCGTGCGCCCCTTGCAGCGGGCCATTCAGCGATACATTGAAGATCCCTTAGCCGAGGAAATCGTAACGGGAAACTTTCATCCTGGAGATACCGTGGTCTTTAGTGCGGTCGAGGCGGCAGAAAAGCTTAGTCTTGCCATTCAATTGAATGAAGTAGCGGGTTCCGATACTTCAATCCGGGAGGCTTCTAGTGAGGTTGCGGACTCCGATACCGAGGTAGCGAGCTGAATGCAGTCGGAAACTAAAGGCTAATTAGGCCTTTTATGTCCCTTGCTTTTTGGTAGCGCTCCACCACGGCATCAGGGTTCATCATGAGCTCCCTTGCAGTGAAAGATACATAGTTGCCCTTGGATGATGGCCGCAGTGAAAGCTCGGCCACTTCGGGGTCAAACAAGTCCTGAAGCTGCGCGATGGCCTCATTGTTGGCGGGGCAAATGAATTTAAACATATAGAGCGCTGGCCATGTGTAGTTTTGCTCGAGAAGTTCTCGAAAATCAGTTTCCTCCATGACTCAAAGTAACAGTATAACCCGCAGAATTGTGCTCACCGGAGCGCCCTCGACCGGAAAAACCTCAGTAGCAGAGAGGCTTCAGGTTCTTGGGTATGAGGTGAAGCGCGAAATTTCGCGAGACATCATTACGCAAGAGGGCACCAAACTTGGCGGTCTAGACCCTTGGCGAAACCTCCTGGCCTTCTCCGAGGTCATTTGGAAGCTGCGCTCTGAGCAGTATGCCGAGGCTGAGGGTGTGGCTGGTTCGGTTTTTTATGACCGAAGCCTGCTGGATACCCTGAGCTACATGCAAGCGGGCAGCAAAGAAATTCCCACTTGGATGGATGCAAAGCCCTACCCCTACTACTACAAGGTCTTCATCTTCCCGCCTTGGGAAGATATCTACCGCACGGACCAGGAACGCTGGGAGCCTTTTGAGACCGCAGTAAGGGTGCACGATTCTTTAGTATCAACCTACTCGAGCGGCGGATACGAACTCATCGAAGTTCCTCGCAAACCCGTCGACGAACGGGTTGAATTTATTCTTCATGTCCTGGGCAGAAGCTAATCGGCTTGAGCGGGTCTTGCAGGAGGTTTGGGGCTATCCGGCCTTTCGCCCGCTGCAACTACCGATAGCAGAATCGGTTCTTTCCCAACGCGATACCGTAGCACTTCTGCCAACCGGCGGGGGCAAATCCTTGTGTTTTCAGGTCCCCGGCATAGTACTCGGAGGCACCACCATAGTTATTTCGCCCTTGATTTCGCTCATGAGCGATCAAGTTGCGCAGCTCAAGCAGCGAGGAATCGATGCTCGCTCTCTTGCGGGTGACCTTAGCGCGGCAGATTGGATGGATCTGCAGCGAAGACCGCCGCAGTTTGCCTACGTTTCTCCCGAACGGGCTCAATCGCGGAACTTCTTGGCAATTTTGGAGCATTGGGACGTGCGTCTGCTCGCCATTGACGAGGCCCACTGCGTCAGCCAGTGGGGCCATGATTTTAGGCCACAGTACCGCGAACTCTTCGCACTACGGGAGTTTTTGAAGGATGTGCCCTGCATTGCACTCACTGCATCGGCCACCCCGGAAGTGCTCAAAGACCTGGTCAAACTTCTGGGTTTGCGCGATCCCAATATTTTTCAAGCATCCTTTGCTCGTCCTAATTTGATTTGGACGGTTCGCGAAGTAGCCGATGTGGCGCAGGCCTGTGTCTCTTCGATCCGACCCATGGACGGCCGGCAAATTGTGTACGTGAGAAGCCGTGACGGCGCAGTCCGCTGGGCAGAGGAGCTAAAGCGCAATGGAATTCCGGCGGCAGCCTACCACGCTGGGATTGCGCCCGAAGAGCGCGCACGCTTGCAGGATTCCTGGTCTGCCGGAGGCATAAGAACCATGGTTGCGACCACGGCTTTTGGTATGGGAATCGATCAGGCCAATGTGCGGCAAGTGATTCATGCGGAGTTGCCCGAGAGTCCGGAGTCCCTCTACCAAGAAATCGGACGGGGCGGTCGGGACGGTAAGGACTCACAGGCCCTAATTCTGCTTAATTCTAAGTCGCTTGGGCAATTTAGGCGCAAGATGGAGCGCACCATGCCCACCTATGAGCAATGGCTTGCGCAGTACCACGAGCTGGCCAGCCGGTCTCAAATAGCCGTGGGAGACGGTGTTGGAGTCCGAATTAATCCGCAAACTCCGGCCGAAGAGCGCATTCTCGGAATAATGGTGCGCAAAGGCCTAGCCGAGCTTCTTGAAGGCACCAAAACCAGCGCTAAAATTCAGCTTCGTTCGGGTGGGGAGGAATTGGTGGATATGGCCGAGGCTAACCCAAAGTATTCCGAGCTGCTTTATGCTTTGGCGCGCCGGTTTCCGGGTATAGTTACCCAGTCCGAGCGCGTGGAACTCAGTGCTCTTGCCTCGATGGGCGGTTGGACGCTGGCGCAGGTTCGCAAACTATTGAACGAGGCCTCAGGAAGGAATCTCTTGCATTTTGAGGCTCCTGGGTCGGGAATTGCTTATCGGTGGATGCATCCTCGCTATCCGCCCCCGACGAGCCCCATTCTCAAGTCGGATTGGGAGGTCGACCGCAACCGCATTCTACATCGCGCAAGAGCGGTGGCGGCAATGCTCGATCCTAATGCGCTCACATGCCGGTTTGGTCAGTTGCTGGAGTATTTTGGTGAATCGCCTTCCGACTGCGAACGATGCGACGTTTGTGAGTCCAAAAAAAGTCCGTCGGATGCGGCTGAGGCCCTTTTAATTATGCTGCGCAATTCGCCCGGTCAAAGGATTTCGGTGACCAAGGCCTTTGAAAATTTGGGGGTTCCGAGGCAGACCTACATAGCTCTTTTGGGTCGGGGCGCAACCCTTGGCTGGTGGTCCATTGATGCCGACGGCTGGATAGAGGCTTAATGGCGACCTTTGAGGCATGATTCGAATTGTGTTTTTTGGCACTCCAGACTTCGCCGTGACCTGCTTGAATGGGCTCTTGGCTGCCGATGGCATTGAGGTCGCTGCCGTGGTAAGCGCTCCCGATAAGCCAGGCGGACGGGGTCGTCAGCTTCAAGCCAGTCCTGTTGCTGCCATGGCCCGAGATCGCGGGCTACTTCTTTTGCAGCCAGAGCGTCTTAGGGATGAAGGTTTTATTGCCGCACTTCGATCCTTGAAAGCCGACGTCTTTGCCGTGGTAGCATTTCGCATGCTTCCCGAGGTTGTTTGGAGCATGCCGCGATACGGTTCCCTGAATATTCACGGTTCGCTTCTGCCCGACCTACGGGGAGCCGCTCCAATTCAGTGGAGTATAGCCTTGGGCGACCGCCTAACGGGACTCACTGCCTTCTCACTAAACCATGCTATTGACGAAGGGGACATTCTCGCCCAGATCGAAGTCGAGATCGGCCCCAACGAGACCTTTAGCTCGCTGTATGACCGTATGGCTGCCCAAGGAACCATGCTCGCTGTGTCGGTTTTGCAAGAAATGGGGACATCAGAGCATCGAAGAATCACTCAGAATAGGGAGGTGAAGCATCGTTCCGCGCCGAAGCTTGGGCCTGAATTCGCCAAATTGGAATCCTTAGAGTCGGCAAAAATGATTCACGATTGCATAAGAGCCTGTGATTCAGTCCCTGGAGCAAGTTTACCTAGCCCAATTAATCCTGCTGAACGATTTAAAGTGTTTTCAAGCAATTGGCATTCTGAGAATCTGACGAGCAGGACGATAGGCATTCATTATATTATTGATAATCAGAGTATTAAAGTCATTGATTCCGACGGGGTTGCAGATATTCTTGAACTTCAGTGGCCCGGTAAGCGCCGAATGCAGACCTCCGAATTCCTTCGCGGGTCACTTCTCCGGGGATCTTTTGCACTAAATGGTCAAAAATTTGAGTGAATCCGCGTATGTATTGAGTTTCCGACTATATTTGAAAAGACTTAAACGTTTAATAATTAAAAATCAACAAGCATGAATAAGGCAGAACTCATCGACGCAATCGCTGCAGACGCAGGAATTTCTAAGGCTCAAGCAAAATCAGCATTGGATTCCGTAACAAATAATGTTGGAAGTGCATTAGCTAAAGGTGGCAAAGTGTCATTGGTAGGCTTTGGCACGTTCAGCGTGTCCGCTCGTGGAGCCCGCGAAGGCCGTAACCCACAAACCGGAGCGACTATCAAAATTGCTGCGAAGAAGGTTGCAAAGTTCAAGGCTGGCGCTGAGCTAGCTGGCAAACTGTAATTGCGCGTAATCACCTAAACGCAAAGGCCGCCTTCGGGCGGCTTTTTTTATGCCCCTGGCCTAGCGAGCGAGAGCATAGATGGACTCAATAATCTCGACCACCTTTAATCCTTCGAGAGCATTGGTCGTGATTGGGCTGGTGCCTTCGAGCACGTCGCGCACGTTTTGATAAACAAACATGTGGTTTGCAGCCGAACCCTTATAGGGTCCGTAGTCGTTGGGCGGATTGCTTGCCGCAAGTTCCGGCATTTGATAGCCTTCAATGTGGCAGTGCACTACCTCGTTCATGTATTGGCCCGCAACCTTAATGCTCCCCTTCGACCCTATTACGGTCATGGAGCTCTCTAAATTGGCATCCCAGACGCTGGTGCTGTAGTTGAGCGAGCCCAATGCCGCTCCGTGCTGCGGAAGGGCAAAATGAACCAATCCACTGTCTTCAAATGCAATGCTTTTGCTGTGGTTGTAGTTGCGCAACAACG
The DNA here is from genome assembly GCA_041192685.1 of Bacteroidota bacterium. Classification (GTDB taxonomy): domain Bacteria; phylum Bacteroidota; class Bacteroidia; order Flavobacteriales; family Schleiferiaceae; genus TMED14. The sequence goes on from JBEEMM010000087.1 coordinate 5,210, forward strand.
CAGAGAGGGGCTTAACCTCACCAAAAACCCAATACAAAATATCAATAAAATGGCTGAATTGGGTAAAAAGGGTTCCGCCGTCCAAATCCTTGCTGCCGTGCCATCCCCCACTCCGGTAGTACCGGTCGTCCCTGTTCCAAAAGCAATCAATGTGAACCTGAAAAATTTCGCCCAAACTGCCGCTTTGCACTACGGACTTTAGCCATTCCGAGGGCGGAGAATAGCGGTTTTGCATTACCCCAAACACATAAAGACCTTTTTGTAGGGCAAGGTGAAGAACGCGTTCTGCATCGGACTTAGTCAGGGCCATGGGCTTCTCGATGATAACGTGAGCTCCTGCGTTAAGGCCAGCAATGGCCTGCTCTGCGTGAAGTCCATTGGGACTGGCAATTGCAAGCACATCAACCTGGTGTGCGGCAAGCAGTTCGTCAAGGGATTGGTAGTGCGGGTGATCCCCAGCCAAACCGAGTTCAGATGCCGTCTTCAGGTCGCATGTGGCAACAAGCTTGGCTCCCTCAAGATTGCGGATCATTTCAATATGGCGCTGGCCTATTCGCCCGCAGCCCACTAGGGCAAAAGATGATTGCTTCATGGTTGTAGTCGTTCAGTGGTCCATTCTCCCAAAGGTTCGCGATTGAACCGTATGCGGTCGTGCATCCGGCTATCTCGGCCTTGCCAAAATTCTATACGATCCACACTTAAGGCAAATCCACCCCAATCGGGAGGGCAGGGAACCTGGGTCGGATAAGCCTCCTGGGTAAGTCTGAGTTGGTCATCCATTGCA
>JBEEMM010000088.1:0-5898 GCA_041192685.1 Bacteroidota bacterium
GATCGGCCCTGGCCTCGGGCAAGCCAGCGTTTTTTGCGCGGCGTTCAGGCATCGGTGATACCCGTCGATGTGCGCGCCTCGCTGTCTTGGCATTTTTACTTTCTCGGATTTTTAGGCCCAATCGTGCGGACCCTTTTGCTGCCCATAGAGGCAATACGCCCGCGCTGGTTTTTTAGCATCGACCTGCGTCTGGCCAAGGCAATGAAGCCCGATCCCAGTCAATCCGACGCGGAATTTGCCGACGCGGTTCGTCTGCGCCGCCGACAGCTCCGCCCCATAAAGCCAAGCAAAGCCCGGCGCTGGAAGTCTAGGTTTTTTGCCCTTCGCAGTCTTGATCCACTGCCTGCAGCGGCATCGCCCCAAGTGATTAGTGCCGAGCTGAGAGCCCTGGATCCTGAGGCCTTGTTGACCCAGCACCGGGATTTAAAGGTGTATCTCGCTCAGGGAAGGAGCATTCCCCAGGTTATTCAAGAGTTGGGTCGCCTTCGCGAAATCACCTTTAGGGGGGTAGGCGAGGGGAGCGGCAAGGCCCGCGACCTCGACCGCTTTGACCCGGAATACCACCACCTAATCTTGTGGAATGAATCCGAGCAGGCCGTCTGGGGCGCCTACCGCCTGGGTTTTGGACAGGAGCTCTATGCGCGCGGCGGAATCAATGCCTTCTACCTGAGCGGATTTTTTAAAATACGCCCTTCGGGCCACGCACTTTTTGCCCATACCCTCGAGATGAGCCGAGCCTTTGTAGTGCCTGAGGCTCAGCTCAAGCCAATGCCCCTCTATCTTTTATGGAAGGGTATTGTGCACGTACTCCTGCGCCACCCCGGTCAGCTACGCTATGTGCTGGGCACTGTTTCGGTCTCCAATTCCTACGCTCGACACAGCCAAGCGGTAATGCTCGGATTCCTAAATCAGCACTTTAAAGACGAACGCTGGGCAGGTTCCATAAGGCCAAGAAAGAGGTTTCGCCTGAGGCTGCGCAAGCGCGACAGGGAGTTTATTGCACAAAGTGAACCCGCAGACATGCAGCGCTTTGATCGCCTAATTTCAGACATCGAGCCAGGGGGATTGCGCTTCCCCGTGCTCCTTAAAAAGTACGCTGGCCAGAATGCCAAGGTTATTGCCTTCAACCGAGATCCGGAGTTCAATACCGTCGACGCCCTGATGTACATGGACGTCAGTGACCTGCCTCAAGAAACCCTGAGGCCGGTGCTCGAGGAGTTCGAGGCCGCTCAGTCCCAGGTATAGATGGCGTACTGCGCTCCGAGGCGCAGCTGAAGAAGCAGGTCGCCTCCCTCTTGGTTGGGCCGCTCAAATCCCTCGAGTCGGTCGCCGGGCAGGGTCTGCAGGGCGCCCTCAATAAACCAGGACCAGTGATCGCTCATGCGATGCACGACTCCGATTCCGCCTCCATAGGCAGGGCTAAAGTTGCTCCCCTCATGAAACTCGGTATCGCCCGGGTAGGGTACGGTGGTATTGTAGCTGGACTGGCTCACAATGCCCGAGATTTGACCAAACCAATAGGGGGCGGTGCCGTTGCGCTTCCAGTACCGGCCGTAGGGCATAGTGTAGTTTTGAATCCTAAGGCTGGGCTGCAGGTAGTTGGAACGCACGTCGATGCCACTGAATCCATTGACACCCTCGGTCGACAGCGCATAAACGCTCCCGTAGGCCATTCCAAGAGTGAGTTCCCAACGAGATTGAAACTGAAATCCAATGCTCGCAGCGGCATGACCGCGAACCTCACTGGCCGCAGCGGTAAAGGATGCGCCATTAAAATCGCCGGCATAGGTTGAGGTTCCGGTTCCGCCCCGAAGGTTAATGGCCTGAAAGGACCGTTGGGCGAAGGCTGAAGCGCCCAAAGACAGGGCAGCAATGAGGTAAAAGACACGCATGGGAGCGAAGATACGCGCCTCCTGTCGGAGCGGCAAAATACCGAGGCGGCTAAAAAGACAAAACCCGGCGCAGGGCCGGGCTTTGCAAATAAAATAGAATGTTGACCCTACTGAGCCGCCCACAGCTGAGCGCTCACACGCCCGTTGGGACCATAAACCAACTCATAATGCTTGCTCTGGTCGGCTGAGGTAGTCAGCCAGGTGCCGACCTTTTTGTCGTGAAAGTACTGACCCTGTATCAGTATCCTACCCGACTCGTGGTAGAACACAAAAATTCCGTGGCGCTCGCCATTATGGTAGTAGCCTCGTTCCTTAATCTGACCATTCGCATAGTATTTAGTGTACTCCGTGCGATCGCCGAATTCGGCAATAGTTACGCGTTCTTTACTACTGGGGTTGTTGTCGGGGCGCAGGTCCTGAGCTTGAAGAACCAAGCCGGATGTCAACAGCGCCACAGCTAGAAAAATCTGTTTCATGGCGTCCGTATGTTAAGTTAATGTTATTCAAAGTTAACGCTAAATTAACATTGTGCAACATTAGCGACGCGATTTATTAAAATTTCTGCCATTTGGGCAAAGGCTTGGCTGCTCCACCCAGCTATATGCGGCGTAATCAGCACATTAGGATGGTTCATGAAATCATTCCAAAAATCGGGCAAGGCCGATAAACCCTCGAGATTACTCCGTTCAATGTCTAAAACGTCTAGTGCAAGGCCTCTGATGAGCCCCTCTTGCAGGGCTCGGTAGGCGTCGTCAAGAGGCATAATACTCCCGCGGCTGGTGTTGATTACCCAGGGGTTGCGCTGGCATCGCTTCCAAAAATCATAGTCTGCATAGCCCTTGGTCTCGGCTGCCAAGGGCAGGTGAAAGCTTATGACGTCAGACTCGGCCTGAATCTTCTCGAGGCTCGACTCGCCCTCGAAGCCAGTTCGGTACTTGTCGTGGGCAAGCAGGCGGATTCCCATGCTTTGAAGAACTTCGGCAAATGCTGGCCCCGTATTGCCGTAGCCTACAATGCCAATGCATGCTCCCCGAAGCTCCCAGCCGGTGTTTTCGGCCCGCTTCCATTCACCTTCAATTACCTCTCGGTTCGACCAAGCAATGCGCCTAGTTAGCGATAGAAGCATGCCGAGAGCGTGCTCGGCAACGGCCCTAGCGTTGCCCTCGGGCGCACTCAGGCAGGCGATTCCTCGTGCGGACGCAGTAGCACAATCAATGTGTTCCATTCCGCTACCAAAGCGGGCGATCCAGCGCAAGCGGGGTGCGCGGTCGAGAAAGTCCGCGTCTACCTTGATGCGTCCTCGGAGCACCAGACCGGTGGCTTCGGCAAGGGGAAGGTCCGCACTAGGCAATGCATAGCAGCGTACTAAATCGTATCCTAGGCCAGCAAGACCTTCTTCGAGAAGGGGGTGGGTGGTGTCGACGAGCACAGCCCTCATTACAGCAGGGCGTTGGCGATGGCAAAGTAAATACTGAGCCCAAGGATGTCGTTGGTTGTCGTTATAAAGGGACCCGTGGCCAATGCCGGATCAATACCATAGTGGTTCAAGGCCCAGGGAACGGCGGTTCCAAAAAGACTCGCAAAAATGATGACGCTCAAAAGCGAACTGCCGACCGCAACGGCAAACATGAGCCCGTGTCCGGCCGCCCAGGAGTAGGCCAAAATGGCGGTTGCGCAGAGCATTCCGTTGAGGAGCCCAACCCCGAGTTCCCGCGAAAGTCGCTGCAGCAGCGTGCCCGGGAGGCTGGAATTGGCAAGACCCTGAACCACGATGGCCGAGGACTGCACTCCGACGTTGCCGCCCATGGCACCAATTAGGGGCATAAAAAAAGCAAGCTGTGGAATCAGCGACAGTTCTCCCTCGTTCCGGCCCACGACGGTCGAGGTGAGGATTCCGCCGACTAGCCCTACCAGAAGCCAAGGCAATCGCGCTCGGGTCATGGCAAAGAGGCCGTCGTTTTGGTCCACGTCGTCCGAAAGACCCGACATGAGCTGGTAGTTGCTGTCGGCTTCTTCTTGCATGACATCCACGATGTCGTCAATCATGATGCGGCCTAGCAGGCGGCCCATATCGTCAACTACGGGCACCACAAAAAGGTCGTATTTGTTCATGATTCGAGCAACTTCGACTTCGTCGGTGGTTGAGGTCACGGCGCGAACCGAACGATCGTAAACCCCCGTGATGGGTGTTTTGGCTCCGGTGGTGAGTAGCTTTTTGAGCGAGAGCGATCCGAGAAGAATATCATGGTCGTCAATGACATAGACCGCGTGTACCACCTCGACCTCTTCGGCTTGGCGACGCATTTCGCGAACGCAGCGGCTCACGGTCCAATTTTCGTTCACCTTGACCATTTCAGTGGCCATTAGGGCTCCGGCCGTTCCTTCGGCGTGGGTAAGGAGGTCGGCAAGGTTCTTGGCATACTCAATGTCGCCAATATTTTGAAGGACTTCGCGCTTTTTTTCGTCCGACAGGTCGGCCATAAGGTCGGCGGCGTCGTCGGAATCGATGTTTTCTAGAACGACCTCAGCGATTTCTTTGCCGGTAAAATTCTCTAGGATTTCGGACTGTACGTCGTCTTCAAAATAGACTAAAATATCCGTCCAGCGCTCTGCAGGCATGAGCTGAAGCACGGCAAGAACCTCAGCGATTTCGAGTTCTCCGGCTATTTCTGCTACGTCGGCTGAGTGCAGCCCGTCCAATAGGTCGAGCACCGCAGATTCCTGCCCTTGAGCGAGCAGGTTGCGCAGTTCAACGCGCAGTTCTTGGGTGTTGGTCGGAGTCATGGCGCAAGGCTTTGGCCAGTGCGATGAATTGGTCGACACCTAGCTGCTCGGCCCGCAGGTTGGCCACCGATTCCAGCGCATCTGGCGAGCTAAAGGTAAGGCATTTAAGCGCGTTGCGCAGGGTTTTGCGCCGCTGACCAAAGCCAGTTTTAACCACTAAAGCAAGGTCGCGGTAGGGAACAGGAGGGTCTTTGGGCAAGCGCTCAAGCCGAATCACGGCTGACTTAACCCGGGGCGGAGGGTCAAAGGCCTCAGGCTCCAAGGTAAAGAGGTACTCGCAGCGGTAGTAGGCTTGGGCAAGTACGCTGGTGATTCCGTAGTCCTTGTTTCCCGGTCCGCTGCAAATGCGCACGGCCACCTCTCGCTGAAACATGCCCACCATTTCGGGAATTCGGTCCCGGCGCTCCAGCATCCAAAAGAGAATTTGGGTCGAAATATTATAGGGAAAGTTACCCACCAAAGCAAAGGGAGCCTCGAGCAGCTCAGGGGGTTCTTGCCAGCGAAGCAGGTCCGCTTGAAACAGACGAGCACTGATTTGCGGAAACTTGCTCAGCAGCACGGGAATGCTCTCCCGGTCGAGTTCCACAGCATAGAGGGTGAGCGGACGCTCCATGAGGTATTGCGTCAGCACTCCGGTTCCGGGCCCCACTTCAAGGGCTTGGCTGCACTGATCCAGACTCAGGGCAAGGGCGGTGCGCTGCGCGGCTCCTAAATCCTTTAGAAAGTGTTGGCCAAGCTGTTTTTTAGCGCGAATTTCTGCCACGGTTCAATCGTTTAAAGCGAGTCCGGCCCTGCGCAGAAGGGCTTCTGCATTGGGTTTGCGCCCTCTAAAGGCCACGTAAAGTTCCATGGGGTCTATGCTGCCTCCTGCCTCGAGCAGGGCCCTAAAACCCTTGGTGGCCTGATCGGGATCCTCCTTAAAGAAGCCGTAGGCATCGGCGTCCAAGACCTCCGCCCATTTGTAGCTGTAGTATCCCGCACTGTATCCGCCCGAAAAAATGTGGCTGAAGCTCGACGACATGCAGCTCCCGGGTACCGGCGGCCAAAGGTCTAGGGGTTCAAAAACCTCAGCCTCGAGTGCGGCAAGATCTTTGGGCGCAGTTCGGGCATCGTGCCAGGCCATGTCGAGCAGACCAAAACTGAGCTGGCGCAGGGTAGCGAGCCCCTCTAAAAAGGTCTGGCTTTGGGCAATTCGACCCACCAGTTCATCAGGCATAGCCTC
>JBEEMM010000089.1:0-5845 GCA_041192685.1 Bacteroidota bacterium
TCAAGGTGCTCAAAATACTGGTTATAAGGCTTTAATGCTGCGTCGACAAGGCGAATGAACAAATAGTCTGATCCTTTAGACCGAATCAATCCGAGGTTACTTTCGATACGGCTTGATACCTCTTCAAAAATTTCTCCGAATTGGAGCGATATAACTCCGTTTTGGTGCAGGACCAATCCCAATTGACTGAACTCGCATTGGTCGAGATGATCCAATTTAAGTGCATGCATATCAAGGTAAATCTCCTTAGGGTATTCCTCAAAATTTGCTCTGGCGTCCGCATCGAGCAGATCCATAGCAACGTGAGGATGAAAACCCCAGTCAGTAACCCATGCACGCAGTAAACTTGGTTTAATTGGCTGTGCAATTGAAATCCAGCGGACGAATTCTGATCCTTTTAAGTCTGGGCAGTTATCGCCATTGGGCCCGCTGCTGGTCTGCACCCGCTCTAATCCATAGTCGATAATCAAAGGCATGAAATGAAGGTACGTCTTAGTCCGTACTTTTGCGCCCTATGCCAGCACTCAGCATCGTTATTCCGGCCTACAACGAAGCCGCCACCATTCATCTAATCCTGGATAAAGTCCGCGACTGTGGCCTGCCCGAAGGATGGGCCAAGGAGTTAATCGTAGTAAACGACTGCAGCAAGGACGCCACCGAAGAAGCCATCGAGCGCTACGCCGCAGCCAACCCCTCATTGCCCCTGACCTACCGCAAGCATGAAGTCAACAAGGGCAAGGGTGCTGCACTGCACACCGGAATCGCCCTAGCTACCGGGGACTATGTAATCATTCAAGACGCAGACCTGGAATACGACCCCAGCGAGTACGTGACCCTCCTGAAGCCCATCATCAACGGCCACGCCGACGTGGTTTACGGCTCGCGATTCATGGGTGGCAATGCCCACCGAATCCTATTTTTTTGGCATTCCATTGGTAATGCGTTTTTGACCTTTTTGTCGAACATGTTTACCAACCTGAATCTGACCGACATGGAAACCTGCTACAAGCTCTTCAGGCGTGATCTGATCCAGTCACTGAACCTTCGCGAGAATAGATTCGGATTCGAGCCCGAAGTCACGGCAAAAATCGCCAGGATTCCAAAGGTTCGTATTTATGAAGTTGGAATCAGCTACTACGGCCGAACCTTTGAAGAAGGCAAAAAAATTGGCTGGAAGGACGGAGTGCGCGCCATCTACTGCATCCTTAAGTACGGGGCGTTTAGGGCAAAATAACCAGTTGCTGGCTGCTAGCTAGTGGCTAGTAGCAAAAAAAAGCCGCCCCAAAGGGCAGCCTTTTTTTTGATCCAAGGCTTACTTGACCTCTTCGAAGTCAACGTCGGTAACGTCGTCGGCTGCACTGGCCGAGCCGGAACCGTTCCCGGCACTGCCCGCATCACCGCCGTCTTGCTGCGCCTTGTACATCTCTTCAGAAGCGTTTTTCCACGCTTCGTTGATTTGCTCCATCGCGGCATCAATTGCACTGATTTCTTGACTTAAATGAGCCTTCTTTAGGTTGTCAAGCGACTCCTCAATGGCGCCTTTCTTGTCGCCAAGCTTGTCACCGAACTCGCTGAGCTGCTTCTCGGTCTGAAAAATCATTTGGTCAGCCGCATTGAGCTTTTCGGCCCGCTCTTTGGCGACACGGTCGGTATCGGCATTAGCCTCAGCCTCCCTCTTCATGGTCTCGATCTCTTCCTTACTCAGGCCGCTCGAGGCCTCGATGCGGATCTTCTGCTCCTTGCCCGTCGCCTTGTCTTTGGCACTGACGTTCAAAATTCCGTTGGCATCGATGTCGAAGGTTACCTCCACCTGCGGAACGCCGCGGGGAGAAGGCGGGAGCCCGTCGAGGTGAAAACGTCCGATGGTCTTGTTGTCTTTGGCCATGGGGCGCTCGCCCTGAAGAATGTGGATCTCCACGCTGGGCTGGTTGTCGCTTGCCGTGCTAAACACTTCAGACTTCTTGGTTGGAATGGTCGTGTTCGACTCAATTAGTCGCGTCATCACGCTACCCATCGTCTCGATTCCGAGCGAAAGCGGAGTTACGTCGAGCAGAAGCACGTCCTTAACGTCTCCTGCAAGTACCCCACCCTGAATGGCTGCACCAATGGCAACTACCTCGTCGGGGTTCACGCCCTTATTGGGCTCCTTGCCAAAGAAGGCTTTAACCGCATCCTGAATCGCAGGAATCCTTGTGGATCCGCCAACCATAATGACCTCGTCAATGTCGCTGGTGCTCAGTCCGGCATTCTTGAGTGCTTTTTTGCAAGGATCAATGGTACGCTTGACCAAATCAGCCACAAGTCGCTCAAACTCCGAGCGACTCAGGTTGCGCACAATGTGCTTCGGACCGCTGTCGGTAGCCGTAATGTAGGGTAGATTGATTTCGGTCGTAGCCGTGCTAGATAGCTCGATTTTGGCCTTTTCTGCAGCTTCCTTGAGGCGCTGAAGGGCCATAGCGTCCTTGCGCAAGTCGATGGATTCCGTAGCCTTAAACTCGTCCGCAAGCCAGTTGATGATGCGGTCGTCAAAGTCATCGCCACCAAGGTGGGTGTCTCCGTCGGTTGACTTCACCTCAAATACGCCGTCGCCGAGCTCGAGGACCGAAACGTCGTGGGTTCCGCCACCGCAGTCAAACACGACAATCTTCATGTCGCGGTTCATTTTGTCGATGCCGTAGGCCAAGGCGGCAGCCGTGGGCTCGTTGATTATGCGGCGAACCTTTAGGCCAGCGATTTCACCCGCTTCTTTGGTAGCCTGACGCTGTGCATCATTAAAGTAGGCCGGAACCGTAATAACGGCCTCGTCTACCGTAGTACCGAGGTAGTCTTCGGCGGTCTTCTTCATCTTCTGAAGAATCATCGCAGAAATCTCCTGTGGCGTGTAGGCGCGGTCGTCAATCTGAACGCGCGGAGTGTTGTTGTCTCCTTTAACCACCTGGTAGGGTACGCGACCGATCTCTTTCTCGCAGTTTGCATAGGTCTCGCCCATGAAGCGCTTAATCGAAGCAATCGTTTTCTTGGGGTTGGTAATGGCCTGGCGCTTGGCCGGATCACCCACCTTGCGCTCTCCGCCTTCGACGAATCCGACCACCGAAGGGGTGGTGCGCTTGCCTTCTGAATTGGGAATAACAACAGCCTCGTTGCCTTCCATAACTGCGACGCAGGAGTTGGTTGTACCTAAGTCGATTCCGATAATTTTACCCATGATGTATTGTTCTTTGGATTTATTTCCCGGGTTAAAAACAAGCACTGTACCAGGCTGTATCTAGGGTCTTTTTTATGACAAAATCAGACAGAATGTCAGCGACCATAGGGCTTCACGGCCTTTTTGGCGCGGAATTATTAGCCAGAAAGGATTTTGAGGACCTAGAAGCAGCGGTCCCAGGTGCGCTGAGGGCCGCAGGCGCAGGTGTCGCCCGCCGACGCACGACCAAACTGAAGGGCACAGGTCAGCGCGCTGTTGCCCAAACTGTCGAGCGAGGTGTTCGATAAGCCCAGGTAGGGCTTAAAAATATTGGTCTTGCTAGCAAAAATCCCCGCTCCGCCAATAATGTTGGTAAAAAACGGAGGATCTTGATTGATGCTGTTCGAGGGCTGCGATACTGAAATGTAGGTCGCCAAGGCATCGCTGCCGGCACTCAGGTAAAGATCTATTCCGCGAAACCATCGAATCGTTCCCAGGGGTGCGGCCGGAATCGACGCACGCAAGAAATTATAGAAACCACGGTAGTCTAGGGTGGTTGATACAATAGAGGTGCCTCCAACCAGACTGCCTCCGGTGATGTAGGGCAAGGGGTAGCGAATCACCCTTTGCACGGAATCCTGAATGCTTCCGTAGGCCATCTCCATGTAGTGAAAATCGACATAACCCTGATAAATACGAGCGTTTTTAGTCTGGTTCCACTGAATAAGGTATCCGTTTTTGGATGCAATAGACATCTTCTGGATCCCAAAGTAGCTGGGCTGCTTGAGGCGTATGCTGTCTACACAGGGAGTGCTAGACCGTGCGATAATAGCACTGCCCGGGGATTCGCGGAGGGTGATTTCGTAGGTATAGTCCGTGCGGCTAGGATTCTGAGAAAAACCGGGGCGCACCAGTCGGTAAACCCGATGACCGACGCTGGTGAACAGGCCAGGCTCCTTGGGAATGTCTGTGGTTTCGGTGTAGGTTTCGGTAAAAATTAAGGCTCCAGCAGGGCCTGTAGCACGGAGCTCCACCACAAGGTTTGGGTAGTACAGCGAGTCAGGGTGATTCATGCCCCCCACCGGACCGTCTGCACCAAGGTAGCTGCGGCCAACCCGCACGTACTGCGTGTCGCTTTTGGGATTCACAATTCCATAAACCACCGGAATCCGCTCAAAGTCGGCGGTGACGTCGAGGGTATTGTCGCAAGAGGCCATCGCAAGGGCGGCAACGACAGCAAAAACAGGATTTAGGTAGGTCCGAATCATCGTGCCCAAAGATAGCATTGTCAGGCACTCGACTACCTTTGCATTATGTCAACCCAAAAAAAGTCTGGCCCCGAGGCCTTTAAGAAGGTTACCACCCACACCCTGGCGGAACTCAAGCACTCGGGAGTGCGCATTTCAATGCTCACAGCCTACGATTACACCTTTGCCCGCCTGGTGGACTCCGCCGGGGTAGACGTGATACTCGTTGGCGACTCCGCAAGCAACGTAATGGCAGGCCACGAGACCACCCTGCCCATTACCCTCGACCAAATGATTTACCACGCTTCCAGTGTGGTTCGCGGAGTGAATCGCGCCCTTGTGGTCGTGGATTTGCCCTTTGGAAGCTACCAGGGCAATCCCAAAGAGGCCTTAAATTCCTCCATTCGTATCATGAAAGAGTCGGGCGGACATGCCGTCAAGCTCGAGGGCGGAATTGAAGTCGCCAGTACCGTTGCGCGCATCGTGCAGTCGGGCATTCCGGTTATGGGTCACCTCGGACTCACCCCCCAAAGCATCTATCAGTTTGGAACCTACGCCGTTCGTGCCAAAGAAAATTCAGAGGCCACAAGGCTTTTAGAGGACGCCCTTGCGCTTCAAGAGGCCGGTTGCTTCGCCTTAGTTTTAGAGAAAATTCCGGCTGCTTTAGCCGCCAAAGTCACGGCCTCGCTGAGAATTCCCACCATCGGTATTGGTGCAGGGGCCGATGTCGACGGCCAGGTCCTCGTGCTGCACGACATGCTGGGAATGAATACGGAATTTAATCCGCGCTTTTTACGGCGCTACGCCCAGCTCGGCGAGTTGATTCCCGAGGCTATACGCCAGTACGTCAGCGACGTGCGGGACCAAAAATTCCCCAACGACCAGGAACGCTACTGATGCAAGAACCCCGCGTGCTTTGGGAGGACAACCACCTCCTAATCGTTTTTAAACCCGCAGGACTCCTCGTTCAAGGAGACGAGACCGGAGACCCAACCCTGCTTCATTGGGCTGCAGCCGACGTGGCACGCCGCTTCAACAAACCCGGTAAAGCGTTTATAGGCCTCCCCCATCGGCTTGACCGCCCAACCAGCGGCATTGTGGTGCTCTGCAAAACCTCAAAATCCCTGGCGCGCATGAACGCCCTTTTTGCAGACCGCGGCATCAAAAAGACCTACCAGTGCATCGTCGAGGGGCACCCCGCAGAATCATCGGGCCGCCTTGAGCACAAGCTTTGGAGGGACACCGTCAAAAAGAAGTCCTTTGTCTCAACCCGCAAAGACGCCCAATCGGCTGTGCTGAACTACAGCCTAATCGCTGCAGGAGACCGGTACAGCCGACTCGAGGTAGACCTCGAAACCGGACGGCACCACCAGATTCGCTGCCAGATGCAGGCCATGGGCCATTCCATCAAGGG
>JBEEMM010000090.1:0-5744 GCA_041192685.1 Bacteroidota bacterium
TTAGCCGGATTTGCGCAAAAGCAGGTCACCTTCGTGGTAGACATGCGCGGCTATACTGGCGCAACCTACACTGGTGTATTTGTCAACGGGCAATACAACAACTGGTGCGGCAGCTGCAACCCAATGTCTGACCCCGAGAACGACTCGGTTTGGACGGTAACCCTGCCCATTACGGCCGACTCTACGGAATACAAGTTTACCCTAGACGGCTGGAACGGTCAAGAAAACCTCACTGCTGGATCAGCCTGTACCAAAACAACCGGAACATTCACCAACCGCTTCACCAAGTTGCTGGGCGACACCATCCTTACGGGGGTTTGCTGGCAGTCTTGCGCGAGCTGTGCGGGCGTGAAGTATGCCACTTGGCAGGTCAATATGTCCAACCAAACAGTGGACCCCGCCGGCGTTTTCATTGCGGGCGGAACCGGTATGGGCGTACCAGGAAACCATCCTATGGCGATGATTCCCGGAACTTCTCGCTACACCAAGACCTTGCGCAAGCCCCTTGGCTGGTCTTCTGACTTCACCTTCTTGAATGGAAACTGCCCAAGCTGGGGTTGTAAGGAAAACCTTGCGGGCAAGCCCTGTGCGGTGGGTCCATTCAGCGACCGCGGCATGTCGGCCATGAACAGCGACTTCCGCCTGCGTACCTGCTTTGGAGAATGCACTACCGACGGCAGCTGCCCGGCTCCTGCGACAACGCAGAACATAACCTTCCAGGTTGATATGACCGGAACCACGGGCTTCACTAATCTATACGTTAGCGGACAATTCAATAGCTGGAGCGGCAACGCCAACCAACTCACAGACCCCGACGGCAACAATGTATTTACAGCGACCTTGCCTCTTTTGGCGGGCCAATGGGAGTACAAATTCTCGATGGACAACTGGGCGAGCAGCGAGCAGCTCGACCCGCTTACCAGCGACTCAACCTGTACCTTGACCACTGGTGGGTTTACCAACCGAGTGCTCCAAAGCGTTTCAGGCCAAAACACAACCCTACCCGTAGTGTGCTACGCCTCGTGCTTGGCATGCGGCGCCGACGCTTCTATGGCTGAAGGACTTCTTGCGGTTCGCCTGTTCCCAAACCCTGCTCAGGGCTACTTTGTAGTAGAGAGTGCATCCTCTGAGGCTATGCGCGTTGAAGTTTGCAACTTAATGGGTCAAGTCGTTAACGTTACCGAGTCTTCTAATGGAGTTGCTCGTATCACCACGGCCGGCTGGGCTCCTGCGGTGTACTTCGTGCGCACCGTTAGCGAACGCGGGCAAAATGTATCTCGAGTTACGGTTCAATAGCAACACTTGGCACTAATTGCCCCTTAAGGGGAGGGAACATCCCCTCCCCTTTTTAATTTTACCCAACCATGGTTTCTAGACTTTTAGCCTTTTTTCTAATTCCCACTGCGCTTTTAGCTCAGGTAAAGGACGCCGCAGAGCGCGCAGACAGTGTGCTTGCGCTCATGACCCTCGAGGAGTTGGTTGGTCAGACCAACCAATACAACGGCTTTTGGAATGCGACCGGGCCCATGCCCGAGGGCAACGATTGGCTCGAGGCACGCGTTAAAGCGCTTAAAAATGGCCTGGTTGGCTCCGTTTTAAACGTTTCAGGCGTAAACGAGGTACGCGCCCTGCAAAAAGTAGTAGTCGAAGAAACCCGCCTTGGAATTCCCCTTATTTTTGGCTTGGACGTAATCCATGGATACCGAACCCTCAGCCCGATTCCCCTGGCCGAAGCGTCCAGTTGGGACCTCGAGGCCATTGAAGCGTCTGCTCGTGCAGCAGCGCTCGAGGCAACCGCCGACGGCATAAACTGGACCTTTGCTCCCATGGTAGACATTAGCCGCGATCCCCGATGGGGACGGGTTATGGAAGGCGCCGGCGAAGATCCCTATTTGGGTTCCCGCATTGCTGAGGCCAGAGTTCGCGGTTTTCAGGGCAAGGATCTGGCCGACCCGAGCACCTTAGCAGCCTGCCTCAAGCACTTCTCGGGCTACGGATTCCCGCTGGCTGGCCGTGACTACGCCACCACTGACTTTAGCGCACATACCCTGTACAACTGGATTTTACCTCCGTTCGAGGCGGGTGTTAAGGCCGGTGCAGCCACCGTAATGACGGCCTTTAGTGCGGCCAATGGAATTCCCAGCACCCTTGATTCGGCGCAACTCTGGGGCGAGCTCAGGGGGCGCATGGGCTTTGACGGCGTCGTCGTTTCGGACTGGGGTTCTATTGCAGAAACCATTGCGCACGGACATGCCAAAGACCTACGAGAGGCCGCCAGGCTCTCGCTCGCCGCGGGATGCGATGTGGATATGGAGTCCGACGCCTACCTGCGCTATGGATTAGAACTCGCACGCAGCAACCGCAGCGACAGCCTTAGGTTTCGCGAGTCCGCCCGCAGAATACTCGAGCTGAAGTTCAAGCTTGGGCTGATGGATGACCCCTACCTATACTGCAAGCAAAAAAGCCTGCCGGACCTGCGTCCTCAGGCCTATGAAATGGCTGTAAAATCAACTGTTTTACTCCAGAATAAGGGCATTTTGCCGCTTAATTCATCGCTTCGAGTGGGCTTGACCGGGCCCTTCGCAGCCGATAAAAACGGAGTTCTGGGCAACTGGCGCGTTTCGGCCAAGGATCAGTCTGCGCAATCCCTTGCCGAAGCAACCGAAGCTACTTGGATTTTTGCTCCGTCTGCGCCGCATTCCATTGGACCCGAGGCATTTGCTACGGAATTAACCCTTAACAGCACCGACTTTAGCGGCAACGACCGCGCCCTGAAGGCACTGCGTTCTCAGCAGGTCCTGGTTTTGGCCATTGGCGAGCACGGATACGAGTCGGGTGAAGGCCGAAGCCGTGCATCCCTTAGGATTAGCCCAGTACAGCAAGACCTTGTGCGCAAAGCCTTTAAAACCGGCAAGCCGGTAGTGATGGTGGTGTATGCAGGCCGACCCCTGATTCTTGAGCCCTGGATGCAGGACGGGGCCGCAGCCATCCTTTGGGCATGGCAGCCCGGAACCATGGGCGGAAGTGCCGTTTCTGACGTACTGAAGGGATTGCGCGAGCCCTACGGACGCCTGCCTATGACCTTTGTGCGCAGCGAAGGGCAGATTCCGCTGCACTACGACGGCTTCTCATCCGGCCGCCCGGGGCCCAAGGCCGAGGTTTTTTGGTCGCACTACACCGACGAGTCCAATGCTCCGGCATATCCCTTTGGTTTTGGGCTGAGCTATACTTCGTTTGACTACCAAAACCTAAGGGTTCAGCCGAGCGGCACAGGCTGGACTGCGACCTTGACCCTAAGCAATACTGGAACGCGTGCCGGGAGCGACGTGGTCCAGCTCTACGTGAGCCGCCAAGGCAATGGGCAACTCTACCCGACCAAAGCGCTTAAGGGATTTCAACGCGTAACGCTGGAACCCGGTGAAGTACGCGACGTGCAGATCTTCCTCACGCGCGAAGCGCTCCAGCAGCGCGACGGCCTCGGGAAAAGCCATCCCTTTGAACGCGGAACCTTGGGCATTACCCTAGGGCCCAACAGCTCCGAAGGATTAACGTGGACCACTGACCTGCCATGAGTTTAGAATTAGAGCGAGAGCGGCTGAGTGCCTTCTTTCAGTTTGGCCAGTCGGTAGACTGCGTAGTGTTTGGTTTTGATGGAGTCCGACTGCAAATTCTAGTAATTGAACGCGGAGCCGAGCCCTTTTATGGTGCGGAGGCCCTGCCGGGCGATTTAGTGCGCATCGACGAAGACATTGACAAGGCCGCCACTCGAATTCTGCACGACCTGACGGGTTTAAACAATGTTTTTTTGGACCAGCTTAAAACCTTTGGACGGGTCGATCGCCACCCGATGGGGCGCGTAGTTACCACGGCTTTTTATTCGCTGATCAACCAAACGAAG
The DNA here is from genome assembly GCA_041192685.1 of Bacteroidota bacterium. Taxonomy (GTDB): domain Bacteria; phylum Bacteroidota; class Bacteroidia; order Flavobacteriales; family Schleiferiaceae; genus TMED14. The sequence goes on from JBEEMM010000090.1 coordinate 3,899, forward strand.
TACAACCCTCGCCCGGCATCCTGGGCCGTTAAAGCCCGATGGAAGTCCCTAGACGAGCTGCACGATATGGCCTTTGATCACCGTGAACTCCTTCAAACCGCCCTTGATGCCCTGCAGAGCCAAGTTCGCCAGCAGCCGATAGGTTTTGAATTACTGCCCGAAGAGTTCACCCTGGCACAGATTCAGAACCTGTATGAAGCCGTTCTGAATACCCAGTTTGACAAGGCTAACTTCCGCAAAAAAATTCTGAGTATGGGAGTGCTAAAGCCCCTCGACAAGACCGAGAAGGCGGTGCGCCACCGGCCGGCTCGCATATACCAATTCGATACGCAACGCTACCATTCACTGGCCAAACAGGGCTTTCTGTTTGAACTATAGCGCATTGCTCCTGGGGCATTGGCATAGTGCTTGAGTACCTTTGCGGCGTGCGGCGCATTACTTCTCTTGCCCTAGTTATTGGGCTATTCCCGAGTGTGGCTTGGGGGCAAACTCCTGGCGACTCCCTGCGCAAGATTGACCTCGAGTCGGTTCTTATTGTCGCCCAACCCATTGACAAAGCCTATGACGTGCTGCGCGAGGCAGGCCGGCGCAACCGTCCGCTCCCTAGTTTTAGCTGCAGTACCGCCGTCAAGTCCAGCTACGGTTCAGGGAGCCAACTCAAGCTGCGAGAAGCGCTTAGCATTAGCTTTTTTGCGGAACCAGACCGCTACAGCGAGCAAATTTATTTGGCCGACGAGCACCAAGGCGGCAAGGCTTTGGACGACGGGCGCAGCGTTCAACTCAGCTTTAGCGTAGGCCGCGAAGACGATTTAGTGCCCAACGGGGGCCAAGCCTCACTGGGTAAGCATTTTTTTGAGTCCTACCCCGACGGCAACCTCGACCTGTACCAGGCGACGATTCAACTCCCAAAACTTGCCTCCCTGCCCATTCCCTCGCCCCTGTCTTGGGATGCAAGCCTGCAGTACCGGGCAGTGGTGCAGCAGGCCGAGACCAAGCGCAATGCGGTGCACTGGACCATTAAAATTGAACCCCGCCAGGCCGCCGGCCCTTCGCTGCGCGGAACCCTGGTAATTGAAGACAGCGCATTCACCTTGGTTCAGGCGGACCTTGAGCTCCCTGCCCAGGGGCTTGTGCGCCACAAGTCGGCGCATTTAAGCCAAACCTACGAGTGGGCCGAGGGTCGATCGGTGGTTTCGAAGCGAGATTTTAGACTGGTTGCGCCCGGCGGAGACAGCGCCCGCTGCCAAATCGTTCACGACCACTACGACTTTAATGCCCGCTACCGCCCCAAGGATCTGGGCTTGGCCTCCGTGGAATACAGTCCCGATGCCTTTGATGCAAAGCCTACCGATTGGATTGCCGCGCGCAAAATTGCCTTGGATCCCAAGGAGGCGCTCCACATCACCTACCAAGACAGCTTGACGCTTTTCTACGACTCAGACGCCTACAAAGACAGCGTGGATGCGGTCTACAATAAATTCCACCTCTGGGAACCGTTTTTGTCGGGCATCGGATACCGCTCAAGTAAGAAAGGCATAGAATGGTTTGTGCTTCCGGTGGTCGCCCAAATGCGGTTTTTTGGAGTCGGAGGCTACCGCCACAACCTCGGAGGGAGCTTTGCGCGGACTTTTTCGGACCGCCGCAGACTCGAGGTAGAAGGCAACCTCGACTACGGCGTGGTCAACCGCGACGTCCGCGGCGACCTTTCCCTGAGCTACCTCTATAATCCGCGTAGGTTCGGCCTTTTGCGGGTCGAGCTGGGAGACAACTACGTCTTTGTGAATACCTACGAACCCATTCTGGGCACCTTCGCCCGAGGAAACTTCGTGCGCAAAACGTTCTTTCA
>JBEEMM010000091.1:0-5648 GCA_041192685.1 Bacteroidota bacterium
CGCTCAATGAGGTTGCGAAAGGTCAGGCGGCCGATGCGTCCAAAACCGTTGATGGCTATTCTTTTCATAATGGCTGCAAAAATCGGATATAAAAAGTTAAATCGAAAGGATTCGTGCAATGCGAATCAAATCTTCGTCGAGCGCTGCCTTGTTGAGGATTGCCATTGGCAGGTGGGTATGGGTAAGCTGGCCGTTGACAATGCCGACCATTACGTCGTACTTCCCATTGAGCAAGGCCTCCACGGCAGAAACCCCAAGCCGACTGGCATTGACGCGGTCGAGCATGCTGGGCGACCCGCCGCGCTGAATATGCCCTAGAATGGTGACTTTGACGTCAAGGTTGGAATTGTGCTTTTGGAGCGCGTCGGCCAGTTCAAAAGGCGTTCCAAGTCGGTTGCCTTCGGCCACCACCACGATATTGCTGGTTTTTTTGCGTTCCGCTCCGAGGTCGATGGCCGCAAAGAGCTCGTCAATGGTAGTGGTACGCTCGGGCAGTATGATGCTGATCGCGCCGGTTGCAAGACCCGAGCTCAGGGCGATAAAGCCCGCATCGCGCCCCATGACCTCCACCAAAAAGAGGCGGTTGTGGCTGTTTGCCGTGTCGCGAATTTTGTCAATGCTCTGAACCACCGTATTGCTGGCCGTGTCGTAGCCAATGGTGTAGTCGGTGCCAAACAAGTCGTTGTCAATGGTTCCCGGAACTCCGACCACGGGAATCGCGTGTTCCTCAAAAAGTTTGTGGGCGCCCGTGAAGGTTCCGTCTCCGCCGATTACAATGAGTCCGTCAATTCCATGCTCCGCAACGTTTGCTGCTGCTATGGCGCGGCCTTCCGGGCTGCGAAAGGCATGGCTTCGGGCGGATTTAAGCATGGTTCCGCCTTGAGAAATAATGTTGCGGACGCTTTTGCTGTCAAGCGGAACAAAGTCCGCCTCGATAAGGCCGTCGTAGCCGCGGTAGATCCCCAGGCATTCCACGCCATAAAAACTCGAGGCGCGAACCACCGCGCGAATGGCGGCATTCATGCCCGGCGCATCTCCTCCAGAGGTCAATACTGCAATGCGTTTCATAGGTTTACGAAGATAGTGTTCGCCCTAGGCAAAGTGACGGGCACGTTAGTGTCCGAAGTACATTTGTGACCTATGCAAAACCCCAATGTTTCGGTAGACTGCGCTGTTTTTGGTTTTGATGGCCAAAAACTCAACGTGCTCCTCATTGAGCAAGAAGACTTTGGCCAGGTTTGCCGCTTGGCTCTGCCGGGCGACCACCTCGAGGGCGACGAGAACCTCGACGAGGCCGCAGCCCGAGTGCTTCGGGAGCTCACTAGCCTCAGTGGTCTTTATTTGCAGCAATGCGGAACCTTCGGTGACCCCGGCCGAGTTAAGGATTCCAAGGACCTGCCTTGGCTTAGCCACATCCGCAAGGATCCGACCACCCGGGTCATTACAGTAGCCTATTTTGCGCTTGTGAAGATGACGGACTTTAACCTCTCGGCCTCGAGTTTTGCTTCTCGGGTTTTTTGGCACGATGCCTACGAGATTCCGCAGCTTGCATTTGACCACAACGCGATTTTTAAGCAGGCTTTGCAGACCCTGAGGCGCGAGCTGAGCGAACTTCGCGTTGGCTTTGAATTGCTGCCCCATAAATTCACGCTCAGCCAGATGCAGGCCGTCTATGAGGCTATTTTAAATGCGAGTTTTGACAAGCGTAACTTTCGCAAAAAGGCCCTGAACGACCAGTGGGTGCTTCCTCTGGACGAGAAGCAAACTGGGGTGGTTCACAAACCGGCCCAACTGTACCAGCGCAATTCCGAGCGCACTTATTCCTAAAAACATGGCAAATAATCAAACTTCGGCACCGGCATCTAAGGCTAAAGCGCCTCTTCGCTTTTGGCAGATATGGAACATGAGTTTTGGTTTCTTGGGCATCCAGTTTGGCTTTGCCCTGCAGGGTGGATTCATGTCGTCCATCTTTCAAAATCTTGGAGCCAGTAAGGATGAATTGCCGGGCCTCTGGATTGCCGCACCCTTGACGGGTTTGCTGGTACAGCCGATAATTGGCTACCTCTCTGACCGCACCTGGAGTCCCCGGTTTGGACGTCGCCGTCCCTATTTTTTGCTCGGAGCGGTGCTGAGCACCCTGGCCCTCTTTTTCATTCCGAATTCGTCGGCCCTTTGGATTGCGGCCGGGCTTTTGTGGATTTTGGACGCGTCCATCAACATTTCTATGGAGCCCTTTAGGGCCTTGGTGGCCGACAAGTTGCCTGACGAGCAGCGATCCTACGGCTTTGTGGCTCAAACCCTTATCATCGGAATCGGCACGTGGATTGCCAGTAATTTGCCCTGGCTGATGAGCACCCTGGGGGTGTCGACTACCGCGCCGCAGGGCGAAATTCCACCCTCCGTGCACTGGGCCTTTGCCATTGGCGCCATGGTCTTTATGGCGTCTATTCTGTGGACCGTCTTTACCACCACCGAGGATCCGCCCGAAGACATGGAGGCCTTTCGCGCCCACCGAAGGCAGACCGCGGGAGTGGCGGGTGCTTTTAGAGAAATTGCGTCGAGCTTTAAGTTCATGCCCAAGGTCATGTGGAAGCTCGGGCTGGTGCAGTTCTTTAGCTGGTTTGCCTTCTTTACCATGTGGAATTTTGCGGGCCCTGCCTTGGCGGAGCATGTGTACCAGGCTGCCATGCCCGCAAACGGAGCGATCAATTACCTCGCGGAGAAGGCGGCCTACAACAACGCGGCGGCATCCGTGGGTTCGTCCATGGGCATGTATGGCCTGAGCTCCATGGCCTTTGCTTTTTTGCTCACGGTTTATGCTTCCAAGCGCGCGCTGAACCGGCGCCTGGTCCACCTCCTTTCTCTGGCTGCTGGCGGTTGCGGATTCCTTTTGATGGGACAGGCTACTGCGGCCAACGACGGCATTTTAAACGCTTCGTTTGCCCTGGTGGGAATTGCCTGGGGCAGCATTTTGTCGATGCCCTATGCCATCCTTTCGAGCGAGGTGAATCCGGCCAAGATGGGCATCACCATGGGCCTGTTTAACATGTTTATTGTGATTCCGCAAATAGTTGCGGCATTGGGCGGAATCAACTGGGCCTACAAGACCTTTTTGGGAGACGCCATAATCAATACTATGGTTTTGGCAGGGATCTGCCTGCTGCTTGCCGCCCTGTCGTCGCTGGCTCTGCCCTCCAAGCGGGGATAGTTCGTCTGCGCCCCTTGAAATAGGGGCCCAGCTCTTGGTTTTTAGGCCTCGACGACCCGTACCACTATGCCCTCGCGGCCGCAGATGCGCACCTTGTCGTTGGCTGCATAGTCGCGCTCGGCTTCAAAAGCCCAGCTGTCGCCGTCAATTTTGACGTAGCCTCGCTCGCCCATCTTCACGTCAGCCTCCACGCGGCCGACTGCATCCATCAGCGCGTCTTGGTTGGTCTTTGCTCCAGTGGCAGCAAACCAAGTGCGCAGCATCGGGCGAAGCAGCCAGAGCGACAGCACACTAAAGGCCGAAAAAAGCGACAACTGCAGCTCAATGGACCAGCCCAAGGCCGCGGCTACGGCCGCGCCAACAGCACCCACTGCGAGGCAGGCCAGTAAAAATCCGGGAGTAAACATCTCCACCAGAAGCAAAGCGGCGGCGGCAATAAGCCAAGTAGTCCAGTTCATAACTTCGATTTGCGGTATTGTCCTAAGATAAGCACCAACGAGGTCGCGCTGAGCAGGGCCCCCGCTACGAAGGGCGCCCCCGGAAAATACAATCCGGTTCCATTTGCCGTGAAGGCGGCAAAAATACTGGTCATCAAAACAGGGCCTACGATACTGGTTGCGCTCATCATGCTGCTCATTGCTCCCTGAAGCTCGCCCTGTTCGCTCTCTGACACGCCGTTGCTCAGCAGTCCCTGCAGGGCCGGGCCGGCGAGGCCGCCCAGGGCATAGGGAATCAAAAAGGCATAAAGCATCCACTGCTGCTGAACCAGTGAAAAGAGAATTAGGCCCACAACGTTGCAGACCATACCAAAAATCAAGGTGCGCCAGGCTCCCAATACCGGAATCGCCTTGCGAATCAAGAATCCCTGAACCAGGGCACTCAAAATGCCTACGACGCCCAGCGAAAGCCCAATGTCTTTGGGCGACCAGGCAAACTTTTCAATCACAAAGTAGGACCAGGTACCCTGAACGGCATGGCTGGCAATGTATAAGAACACCAGGGAACCGATTAATCCAAGAACCTGGGGGTAGCGGCGCAGCGCAATCAGGGCACCAATGGGGTTGGCACGCTTCCATTCAAAGGCCCTACGGCGCTCGACAGGCAGGGACTCGGGTAGCACAAAATACCCGTAGGCCATATTGAGCAGCGACAGAGCAGCCGCCACAAAAAACGGAACCCGCGGCCCAAATTCGCCCAAAAGTCCGCCCGAAACGGGACCAATAATAAAGCCGAGGCCAAAGGCAGCCCCAACCAAACCAAAGTTTTGCGCGCGCTTCTCTGGGGGCGAAACGTCGGCGATGTAGGCAAAGCCCGTCGAAAAACTCGCTCCAAAAATGCCAGAAACCACGCGAGCGATAAAGAGCCAGGCAAGCGTAGGCGCCAGGGCGAGCACGATGTAGTCCAGGCCAAAGCCCAAGAGCGACAAAAGCAGCACCGGCCGCCGGCCGTAGCGGTCGCTAAGGGCACCGACCAGCGGAGCAAAAAGAAACTGAAAAAATGCGTAGGCAAAAAGGAGCCAGCCTCCGTAGCGCGCGGCCTGCGAAACGTCAGAACCCGTTAATTCCTGAATAAGCTGGGGCAAGACCGGTATAATGATGCCCAGGCCCGTAATGTCGAGCAGCAGAGTAACAAAAATAAAACCCACCGCGGCGGGGCGTGCTGAACCAGCCATTGGATGCAGAAATCGAATTAATCTTGGCTCTTAAGCAGCTCTTTGATGCCGCCCAAACTGCTGAGCACTCCGGTGGCCTCAAAGGGAAGAAACACCGTCTTTGTTCCGGTGCCCGAGGTCATCACACTCAGTGTTTCAAGGTAGCGCTGCGCAATCAGGTACTGAACGGGGTCGCCCGCGTAACCCTTGACCGCCTCAGAAACCAGCCTGATGGCTTCGGCTTCTGCCTGAGCAACTCTAATCCTTGCCTGTGCCTGCCCTTCGGCCTCGAGAATGGCCGACTGCTTCTGGCCTTCTGCGCGCTGAATATCAGACTCACGCTGGCCTTCGGCGGTGAGAATTTGGCTGCCTTTCTCGCCCTCGGCCTCAAGAATGGTAGCGCGACGCGTGCGCTCGGCGCGCATCTGCTTCTCCATGGCGTCGCGTATCGCCAGGGGCGGATTAATATCTTGGAGCTCTACCCGATTGACCTTAACGCCCCACTTATTGGTTGCATCGTCAAGGATGGCGCGCAGCTTCGCATTAATGGTGTCGCGGCTGCTCAAGCACTGGTCAAGATCCATCTCTCCCACCACATTGCGCAGGGTGGTCTGGGTAAGCTTCTCAATGGCGTTGGGCAGGTTGCCGATTTCATAAACGGACTTAAGCGGGTCAATAATTTGAAAATAAATCAGGGCGTTGATCTCCGTGACCACGTTGTCGCGGGTAATCACGTTTTGCTTGGGGAAGTCGTAGACGTTCTCGCGCAAGTCAATGCGGTCCTGCAGC
>JBEEMM010000092.1:0-5643 GCA_041192685.1 Bacteroidota bacterium
AACGCTTCCCTCGAATTCATCGGCCCAAACTAGGCTGTAGCCAGGGTAGCTCGTCGGGCTGACGAATCCGCTGTCGGCTCCTGAATATGCGTCGTCGTTCTCTAGATTCAGGGTAAAAAACGGATTCGGCAGGAGCATGTTCCTGGGTTCTGAAAACGAAACCCAAAGGCTCTCGTCGGGCTCGTGGGCGGTATCTCCCAAAATTTCAATTCGAATCTCGGCTTGCTTCTGGCCCTTCTCCCAATTAACTATACCAGCGTAGGGGCTAAAGTCTTCTCCGGCTGTGGCAGTTTGCCCAATTAATTCTACCCGTGCGGACGCTTCCCGAGGGGCAGGCTCGCTGAGTTCAAAGCCGACAACCAATTCTCGTGGGCTGTTCCCTTCGGTAATGCGCAGGTCTTCGGCAACCAAAAACGGAAGATCTGCCGAGGCGCATGCTGCCGCAAGGGCAAGGGGAATTATACTAAACACCTTCATTAGGGATTGGAACGCAGGGTAAATCGCCAAAGTCCGCCGCCCCAATTCACCTCGATCTCCATGGTGCGAACCCCCGTAGCGGCGTCTTCATTGGCCGACAGGACGTCGTAGGTTATGGAGCTGATGGGGACAAAAGTTTCTGCACCGTTGGCTGCCTTGGGCAGGCCTATGAAGGCTCCAAGACCGAGCATCTGAATTTGGTCGCGCGCCACAGAACCCCCGGCAGGAATCAGTGCAAACGCGTGCGTTCCACTGCCCCAGGCTGCCTTGGTACCGGTGAGTACGCTTTCGGGCGAGCAGCCGTCTGCGGCTGCGCCCATGTAGGTTTCGGCCCAAATGTCACCCTTGGTGTCGTATTCCACGGTTCCGTCCGCCCTAAAAATCCACTCGTCGTTGTATGCGCAGGGGCGGTCAGTGGCCGCGGTGGCTCCAATAGCCCACCAGGTCTGGCTGCCGTCTACTGGCCCTACCCATAGCGAGCCGGCAATGGGGGCAAGCTTCCAGGTGCGTTCGGTGCATCCGGAGAGGTATTCCATCATTCCGGTACAGGGAGGCACGAGGTCACGGTAGATCACTACCTCGGCAGAATCCACGGACATTCCGCCTTGGTTAAAGACAAAGTGCTTGACGGTGTAGGTGCCAGACCGCGTGATTGCGATTGTAGCTTCGGCTCCCTCGGCAAGGGCGCCGTTAGAAACCTCCCAGCGGTACATAAAGGGCTCACCCGTGGCCGTACTTTGAAGCTGTACGGTGTTGGAATCGATCATGGTTACCGTGAACGAAGCCGTTGGCAAAGCCCCAAGCGGAGTTTTGTCTTCCTCAAAGGGTTGGCAGGCAGCAAAGGCCGCTAGCAGCGCTAGCGATAAAAATCGGGCAATCGTCTTCATCAGTAGTTCGGGTTTTGGATTAGGGCGCCCTGTGCGGCGTCCAGTTCGGTTTGCGGTATGGGTAGCCATTGGTGCTTGGGGCTTTGGTAGCCCTTAGACCCTAGGACTTCGGCGGCCTTGCCCGTGCGGACCAGGTCAAAGAAGCGGTGGCCTTCGGTGGCAAGTTCCAAGCGTCGCTCTAAGGCGATGGCATCGAGCAGGGCAGCTCCGCTGGCCTGAATGGGTTGCAGTCCGGCGCGCAGGCGGACTTGGTTGAGGTAGCCGCGTGCAGTGGATTCGCTGCCGCCGCTTCGCGCTAAGCCTTCAGCGGCCATGAGCAAAACGTCTGCGTAGCGAATCGAGCGCACGTTCGTGCCCCAGTTGAGTGCGGGCTCTCCGTCGGCGGAGAGTGCTTCCTTACGGGGTGCGTACTTGTAGACAAAAAATCCCGTGTTTTGAAAGCCAGGGGCGTAGCTCGCTCCGGCAAGTGAGTCGGCAGTAATAATCGTAGAGGCGCGGCGCGGATCTCCGGCCATTGCATCATAGAGTTCCTGGCTCACTGGAGCAAAGCCCCAGCCTGGAGAATAAACGGGGCCGTCAAAGTCGCGCATTCCGCACATCTGAACTCCCACGTTGCCTTCACCGTAGCCGCTGCCAAAAACTTCCCAACCCACGGTGGAATTCTCGGAATAGGCGATTTCAAAGACACTCTCGACTCCGTGCTCTTGGGCCCGCGTGAAAATATCCGCAAAGTTGGGCGTCAAGGAATAGGTATTGGATTGAATAACCTCCTCGGTGAGCTGGGCAACCTGGTCCATTTTCACGTTCATGTAAAGGTAGCCACGGGCAAGAAGGGCCTTGGCGGCACCCTGCGTTACGCGGCCTTTTTCGGAACCTCCAACCTGAAGGGGCAAGTTGGGAATGGCGGCCAGTAGGTCCGATTCAATTTGGGCGAAGGTTTCTTCGGGAGTAGCCATGGTCACTTCGTAGTACTCCTGAGGGCTCAGTGTTTTGGTGATCAAGGGCACCGAACCAAACAAGCGAAGCAGGTCGAGGTAGAAGAAGGCGCGCAGGTACTTAGCTTCTGAGCTGGTGCGGCGCACAAACTCGTCGGTAACTCCAGGCACTCCCTCGATTTTCTCTAGAAAAAGGTTGGCTCGGTAGATTCCTCGGTAGTTTTTGCGCCAAAGGCCCGCTTGCGGCCCCAGGTTGGGGTTGAGCGTGAAGTTGTCGTAGGCTACGAATGAGGGCTGGTCGCTAGCGTCGCTGCCGCCGGCATGGCAGTCGTCGGAGGCTATGGTTTGAAGCAGGTACATTACCGAAAAGCCAGTCTGATCGTTCCATTGGAGCACGTCATAAACGCTTACCAAGGCCTCGTAGGCCTGGCCTGAGTTCTGGTAGTAGTTGATTTCAAGTTCGCGACCAATTGGGTCAACGTTCAAAAAATCGCGTCCGCAGCTCGACAAGGCCAGAGCGCCCGCTGCAATCAAAGAAAAGTAATTCGTCTTCATTAGTTCAAAGAGGTTGAAAATCCAATAGAATGAGTGCGAGCCTGAGGGTAAATTCCGCGATCAACTCCAAAGCCGTTGCCGATTTCGGGATCAAACCCGCGGTACTTAGTCAGGGTGAGTAGGTTGATGCCGGAGTAGTACAGACGGCAGCGCTTTAAGCCGATTTTTGCGGCCAAAGCCTCAGGGAGGGTGTAGCCAATCTGGGCGGTTTTAATGCGCAGAAAGCTTCCGTCTTCTACATAAAAGCTGGAACTGCGCGCAAAATTGGTATTCTTATCTTGGGCAGTCAGGCGGGCATAGTGGTCGGAACTTCCTTCTCCAGTCCAGCGGTCCAGGGCCGAAGCGTTCATGTTGGCCGAGGGTAGGTCGTAGCGGCGAGTAGCGTTGTAAATCTGGTTGCCTGCCACCCCTTGCACGAAGAGCACCGCATCCCAACCGCCAAAGCGAGCGTTCAGGGTTGCACCAAAGGCAAAGTCCGGAGTGGGGTTGCCAATAATGGTTCGGTCGTCGGCATCGAGGATTCCGTCGTTGTTGACGTCCTTGAAGCGAAAGTCGCCCGCTACTGCGTCGGGCTGAAGGAGTCCGCCCTCGGCATTGATGTGCGCATCGACTTCAGCGGAATTTTGGAACACCCCGTCGGCCATGTAGCCAAAGAAGTATCCAATGGGTAAGCCCTCTTGAATCCTGGTTATTTCAAGACCCTGGGGACCCCAGCGCTGGCCAGGAAGGTAGCCGCCCTCGTTGCCCAAGTAGACCACTTCGTTGCGCAGGTAGCTCACGTTGCCCGCAATGCGAATGCTGCGGTCGAGGCTAAAACTCCGATCGTACCCGGCCTCAAAGTCAATGCCCATGTTGAGCATGCGGCCAACGTTGGCCGTGGGGGCATTGTTTCCTACGTAGTCGGGAAGCACAGGACGCGTCTTCATGTCGTAGGTTGCTCGGTGGTATAAATCGATGTTAGTGTACAGGTACTTGCCCCAGCGAATGTCCGCGCCAAGGTTGGCTTGGCCGACGCGCTCCCAACGCAAGTCTGGGTTGGCAATCTGGCTGGGAGAAGTACCGTTTTGCATGAACTCGTTGTAGCCAAAGCTGTAGTTGCGTCCGCCCGAAATTGTCGCGGCGTACTCGAGGGAACCGGCGGCGTCGTTGCCGCTCATTCCGTAGCCCAATCGAAGCTTGAGCCCCGTTACCAGGTCAGAGGACCACCAGGATTCCTTGTGGAGGTTCCAACCCGTCGAGATGGAGGGGAAGTAGCCCCAGCGGAAGTTGGGTCCGAATCGGCTCGAGGCATCGCCGCGCAAAATCACGGTGGCGAGGTAGCGGTCGTCGTAGTCGTAGTTGACGCGGCCAAAGTAGGATTCGATGGCGTAGCGCTCCCACTTGCCTCCGTAGACCCGCTCGCTTTCTGCATTGCGGGCGTAGCTGATGGTGGCAAATCCGAATTCGTCGGTGGGCACGTCGCGTTTGCTGCCTCCCATGTAGCTGCCGTTGACCTCCTGCGCGGAATGTCCTACAACCGCGTCGATGTGGTGGGCCCCGAAGTCTTTGGTATAGTTCACGGTGTTGTCCCACATCCAAGAGAAGGCTCTATTAAAGTTTTGGGTTACCAAGTTGGTATCCAAGAAGTTGGTGGCGTTCAGGTAGTAGGCCGGAATAAAACCGTTGCCTCCATAAAAAGCCAAATCAATACCCATGCTGCTGCGGGCCGAGAATCCGCCGCCGAGGTTCAAATCGGCATAGGACTGGTGAACGATCTTGTCGGACCAACCCACATTGGTGTTGGTAAGCAGTGCCGCTAGGGGATTCACCACTTCGCTGGTTACCCGAGGCGAAACAGCATAAATTCCGCCTTCGTCGCGGACCAAATTCCGGCGCAGCACTCCGCCCACGGTATAGGGCGACCCACTGAGAAGCTGGGGGTTGGTCTCGTATACCGGCGTAAGGGGGTCCATGTTCAGGGCTCGGCCGAGGGGCGAACCAAATTCGGTGTTTTCGGCCACGGACTGGCTCGTGTTGTGCGTGAAGGCCGTGCTCATTCCCACCTTGATGGCCCGGTGCACCTGGTTGGTGGTATTCAGTCGGGCCGTAATCCGCTCAAAATTGGAACGCCCTGGAGCAACAATGCCTTCTTGGCGAAAGCGGCCCACCGAGGCAAAATAGCTGCCGTCCTTGCTGCTCTGCGACATACTCACGTCGAGGGCCTCCACGGGTGCGTTGCGGTTGAATACCGCGTCCTGCCAGTCGGTTCCCTCACCGAGGGAACGGGGGTCTAAGTAGGGAATCGCTTGACCTGCCGCGCCGGCCATTTCGTTTTGTAGGGTGGCGTATTCGGTGGCATTCAGGGCCGAAACCTTGCGCCATGGGTTTTGCAGCCCACGGTATCCCGACACCGTTACGTTCATCTGCCCAGCGGCTCCCTTGCCGCTTTTGGTGGTTACAATAATTACCCCGTTTGCACCGCGCGCTCCATAAATTGCTGCGGACGCGGCATCCTTAAGCACTTCAATCGTTTCAATATCGTTGGGGTTCAGGTAGTCGATGCCGCCACCGATAACCACGCCGTCCACTACATAGAGCGGGTCAGACCCGTTAATCGATGCCGTTCCGCGAATGCGGACCACGCTCCCAGCCCCAGGCTGGCCGGAGCTTTGGGTTACCTGAACTCCTGCGGTTCGCCCCTGAAGGGCCTGCTCCACACGAAAAAGACTCATGCTTTCGAGGTCTTTGGCCTTAACCTGAGCGATGGATCCGGTGACGTTGCTCTTTTTTTGCGTACCAAAACCAACCAC
>JBEEMM010000093.1:0-5544 GCA_041192685.1 Bacteroidota bacterium
TTTGCAGGTAAACCTGGTATTGCGTGCCGGGAGCCAGGCCAGTAAGGGTGTAGGGATTGGTTGTTGCGTTGACGGTACTGGCTCCGGAACCTCCAGAACCAATGGTAAAGCCTGAAGGACCCCATGCGATTTGAGCACCGCCCGTTACCGGGCTGCCGTTTAGGGTCCAACCAAGGGTAGCAGTGCTGCTTGTGGAACTAAAGGCTACGTTGGGCACCGCGCAAGGAGTTTGAGTGGCCGATAGGGCGACATTGTCTAAGAACATGTCGTAGTCGGTTGCGGAGTGGGTAACACTCGAAGCAGTACTCTCTAGGTAGAAGGCTACTTTAACCAGACCCGTGTAAGCGCTAAGGTTGAGCGAGTAGCGTCCGCCCGTTGGGCTGATTCCACTCATTCGGTGGTACTTGGCTAGCGCTTGGTTGCGGTTCCAGGTAGTTCCGTTGTTGGTCGAAACCATGACAAACAGGGTATCGTCATTGCCCATTACCCCGGCTGAGGTTCCACTGCCAAGAGTGTTGGCCATGTCCCATTCCAAGAAGGTGGTATGAGCCACGCTGCCTAGATCCAGAGAAGGAGTAATGGTCCAGCCCTGAGTGTTGTTTGATGCCAGCGGCATGTTGTTGCGGACTGCGCCCGTGGTTCCGGAATTTTTATATCCGTCTTCAGTCCAGGCCGAGGTCGTTAGGCCTGCCGGGGTTGGATTCGCAGCCAGCGCATTGAACTCGGTCCAAGACATGGGCTTCACGATGGCTCCTGTGGGGTCGTAGCCTCCACTAAACGTTTCTAGCCAGCCTACTTGAGCGGGCGTAGTGAAGCTATAGGGTCCGACCCAAACTGAGGTCGAGCCGCTGCCACAGTTGCCCGCGACATAGAGGTCGTAGGCCGTGTAGGAGCTCAAGGTCGTGATGTTGGTCGTGGTGGTAGTTACGGTTGTTCCCTGTCCGGTTCCGGGGGTAAATCCCTTTGGACCCCACTGCAGGTCTACGCTCGGCGAGAGACTGGTAAAGCTCAATGAGGCTGTGGTCGCGCGCACATTAGAAACCTGCACGTTAAAAGGAGCTGGACAGCCTGAAGGTGTAAATTCTACAGCACCGATATCGGGGGTGGTGTCGCGAGCAGCTTTATTCAAATCCACAGGAACTACGCTAAAGACATTGCGGCCGGCATTTTTATAGGCCCATGAATTGGGAGTAACATCGCCAGCCGCCGCATTTAGGAACATGGGGCTTGACGAAATGGAATTTGCATCCCGCCCAGTGGCAGTGTTCCAGGCTGCAAGAGTGCTATAGGTCACCGTGGAACTTTTGCCTGCGGCCCAGTTGGCGGCTCCGCCTGCTCCAGAATAGACCACCGCATTATTATTGGAATTAATGAGGTTGGTGGTAGAACTGTTGTAAATACCAAACTTGATTCCGGTTCCTGGAGAGGAGATGCTTATGATGTTGTTGTGGAAGTTTACGCTCGACGCAGTAAGCCCAAAAGGGAAGGTGAAGAAGGTAGCGTAGCAAGTGCTGGCTCCGGTACTTGAGGAAGCCCCAAAGTCAAGGGTATTGTGATAAATATTAATGGTGTCGGCAGACAGCATATACATACCGTAGTATCCGCTCGTTCCATTGTTGATGTTGTACAACGCATTGTTTGAAATAACCGCGGGTTTAGCCGCTGTGCCGGTCAAGCTGCTTCCGTAGATAATGTAGCAAAAGAAGTTGGCCGTACCGCTGGCGCCTCCAGGGCTGTGGATGCGGTTTGCGTTAAACTTAAAGCCGGGATTTCGCCCATAATTGTACATTGCGTAGAACGAAGAAACCGTTGTCCGCGTAGCACGGTTGATGTTGTTGTATTCGATCAAAAGATCATCTTGGCCGTAGGCATAGATTCCATAGATATAGAAATCAGCAATGGTGGAGTTCGTCAACTTGTTGTTCGTAGGGCGCGTACCCATCGACATACCGGCTCCATTGAAACAAACCCCGTAGTAGCCGCCAAGAATTTGGCAGGAGTCAATAGTGAGGTTTGATGCCGTGTTGTTGTGGGAACCGGCGGGCGACGTTGCGCTTGTAGTCAGCGCAATGCCGACGTAGCTCGAGCTCGTCAGGCTCTCGTTCGTCTTGATTACGCATCGCTTGAAGGTATTAAAGTTGGCATTGTTGTTTAAGCGCACAGCCCATCCAAATTCAGTTGCGGTGGTTCCGGTTGCGTGAATTACCAGGTCTTCAAAGCGCAAGTGGTCGGCACCGTTGAGGTAGAGTACGTGGCGGGAGTTGGTGTTGGCTGAGGTAAAAGACAGGGTATTGCCGTTGCCCTTGACCGTAATGGTATTGGTCGCAGACATTCCGGGAACTTCTCCAATTTCAATTTGCTCGACAAAGGGAGCGGAGTTGGCCAAAACTTGAAATACTACCGGGCCCGCTACTCCGCAAGCCGCAGCGGCAAAAGCTGAAGTAAAGGAGGCATAGGTTCCGCCCGAGCCGATGGTGTAGGTACCGGCCGCAAGGTTGGGCAAGGTCGTCACTTGAACGGCGGTGGAGGGCGCGCTTGAAGAGGCAGAAGCACAACTCACCACACAGCGGTAGTACTTATCGCTGGTTTGCGACGTGGTGAAGAACAAGCTCGTTGCTCCAGTAATTGCGGTCCATGGTCCAGTAGCCGTGGTCGAAGACTCCCATTGGTAGGTGAGGCCGCTGGCTAAGGTTTGTCCGCTGATGGATAGGTTGAAGTTTTGGTTGGGGCAAACGCTGGTAGACGATGCCGCTGAGGTGCCGCCTGAAACAGGACTCACACAGGCTGTGGCGGGAGTAATGCTCAACTGCATGTTGGGCCGCACAGAGGAGGAACCGGTACCTGCAAGGCTACAGCCTGCTGCGCCGTCGGTATTGTGGCTTGTCGTGCTAGCAAAGGAGGTAGTGGACGACATTACTTGACCGTCGGTGGTATAGGTTGTGTTGTCAAAGCACACGTCGATTAGCACGTTGTCGCTGCCGTTCCAAATAAAGGGGGTGGCAAAAGTGTGAGTATACCAGCCCGTGGTAGAAATCGTGACGGTTGTGGGGCCCATCACCGTGGTTGGATTCGTTGGGCTCAAAAAGGAGGAACCAAGCGCAGTGGCCGAGGTGGCAGCGATTTTAATGGTAAAATCACTCATGGCTTGACCCGGGGTGGTGGTGACATTAAAGCCCACTGAGGTAATGGTGCCTGGACCAGTACCAGCAGCAAGAAGCTCAGAGGCTAGAATTAAATACTGGCTGCGGCCGTCGTGCCAAAATGTTTTGTATGGGGTTACGTTAGAACCTGTTGTAGGGGTCGTGCCCGTGCCAATGGTATACACTTGGGCAGAAAGCTGCAGGGCAAAGGCCAAAAATGAGGTGGTGATGAGTAGCTTTCGTAGCATGGTATTCACTTTAAAAGTTTAAAAACAGGATTGCAAGATAGATTGATAACGTGACTTACGCAAAACGTTTAAAGCCGCTTCACGCACTTTAAAGACAAAATGTAAAGTGCCCGATCTGTTTAAGCGCTCCTGCGCTCAATAATCACGCTAACCTTTTGCTCAATGTCGGGATGCAGGCTGCGCGACACAGGGCAGGTGGAAGCGATTCGACGCAACCCTTCAATCTGCCGCTCAGTGGCATCGTGTGCGAGGGTTATCACTAATTCGACTTCAATGCAGGCAATGCGTCGCGGGTCGCTGGCCATATGCTTGATAGTGCTTGCTTCGGCGGAAGCAATGGCAAAATCCTTGGTCGCCCCATAAATTCCCATGGTGGTAATGATGCAGGTCGTCAGGCTCAGGGCACAAAGGTCGGTGGGGGAGAATGCAGACCCCTGGCCCATGTTGTCGGTCGGAGCATCGGTCAAAATGCGCGTGCCCGATTGCTCGTGAAGGTTCTCGCAGCGCATGCTGCCCAAATAGGTACTTATAAACTTTGCCATAGGCCCTAAGCTACGAAGCGCTTTTTGGCGCGCAGGGCAACTTGCACCAAAATAATTAGGGCAGGAACCTCAATGAGCGGACCAATAACCCCGGCAAAGGCCTCACCCGAACCAAGCCCAAAAGAGGCAATGGCCACGGCGATGGCCAATTCAAAATTGTTCCCTGCTGAAGTGAACGACAGGGCTGCCGTGGTTGGATAGTCCGCACCTTGGCGTTTTGCCAGCCAAAAAGTAAAGAAAAACATGCCGAGAAAGTAAAGCATAAGGGGCAGGGCCAAGCGAAGAACGTCCATGGGAAGGGCGAGGACCTGATCGCCTTTGAGCGAAAACATTAGAATTATCGTAGCGAGCAGGGCAATTAGGGTGATCGGCGAGATGCGCGGGGCAAGGACCTCCGTAAACCACTTCTCGCCCCGCAAGCGGATGCTCAACCAGCGCAAGGCCTGGCCGAGCGCAAAGGGAAGGCCCAGATAAAGAAGGACGCTTTGGGCCACAAGCATGGCGTCTATAGACAGGGACTGCTGAGCCATTCCGACCCAGGGAGGAACCACGTTGAGGAAAAAGGCAGCGTAGGCCGCATAAAAAAACATTTGAAACAGGCTGTTGAGCCCGACCAAACCCGCCGCATAGTCGCGGTCTCCGCAGGCGAGGTCGTTCCAAACCACCACCATGGCGATGCAGCGGGCGAGTCCGATGAGAATGAGTCCGTTAAAGTAGGCGGGCTGGTCGCGCACAAAAATCCAAGCCAGGGCAAACATAAAAATCGGTCCAACGACCCAATTAAGCATCAAGGAGGTCGCCAGCAGTCGGGTGTTTTTGAAAACGCGCGGGAGCTGGCTCATGTTCACCTTGGCCAAGGGAGGCAACATCATCGCAATCAGGCCGATAGCTAAGCCAGGGTGAATGCTCCCAGGTTGGCTGTCCAATAGGGTTTCGATGTTGGTGAATGCGCCCAAGGCGACACCCAGGGCCATTGCGGCAAAAATCCAAAGGGTTAGGTACTTATCTAAAAATTTCACTGTGCGGAATTGGTTTGGTTTACAAGATCCTGAAGGTCGGCCTCGATTGCTTTGGCGACCCGGAGGTAGGTGGCAGCGGACTCGTCGGTTCCGTCGGCCACTTTAGGGTCGGGGTATCGCCAGGGAATGCGTGCCACGGCGCCAAAAATTGCGGGGCAAGCCTCGTCTGCTTCGGCGCAGGTCATCATGGCGACAATGGGCAGGTCGCGCGGAATTTCCTCTAAGGTTTTGGAGTAGAGCAGGCGGTCGACCTCGTCTTTTTGGATGCGATAATACCCATCCTGCAGAGGCGTTACAGCCCATCCGGAATCTTCAAGCGCCCTTGCCGTAGAAGGATGGCAGCCGGTGCGCTCGGTCCCGCAGCTGCGCACGGTAACCCCTGGATTACCCCGCCAGAGCCAGGCCGCAGAAGCTTCTGCAAGCTGGCTGCGTCGGGAGTTATGGGTGCAAACAAAAAGGATCTGGATCGGCCCTTTGGCCAATTCACGACTCAAGACTTCGGCCGCTTCACGGGTATCTTTTGCCGGAATTAGCAGCACGACGGCTCGGGTATTTGAAGCTGGGCAATGACCCTAGTAAGTGAGGCCAAGGCCTT
>JBEEMM010000094.1:0-5442 GCA_041192685.1 Bacteroidota bacterium
TTTGCGGACTCCAAGGGCCAAAGGGGCGTTGGCGGCGGGCAGCGGCACTCATTCGTTTTCTGTCTTTAAGGGCACTTTGGCGCCCTCTATGATAACCACAAGTTCACCACGCGGTTCAGTCAGGCTAAAGTAGGCCTGCAACTCTGCAGCGCTGCCGCGGTGGTAGGTTTCGTGAATCTTGCTCAGCTCGCGCACCACGCAAATGCCTCGCTCTGCTCCGAGCCATTCCACGACTTCACCCAAGAGCTTGCGCAAGCGATGCGGAGACTCATAGGCCACGATGGTCCGCGCCTCGTCGCGCCAACTTTGTATGCGCGTTTGCCGTCCTTTTTTTTGCGGAACAAAACCTTCAAAAACAAAACGGTCGCAGGGGAATCCGCTTGCGACCAGGGCAGGAATGAGTGCGGTGGGGCCGGGCAAGGCCTCGACAACCAAACCCGCTTGGATGCAGGCGCGAACCAGCAAAAAACCAGGATCGCTGATTCCAGGGGTGCCCGCATCACTGGCCAGGGCGACGTGCTTGGAGCTGGCCTCGACCAGCTTGACCAAGCCTGCAGTATGGGCGTGCTCGTTGTGCATGTGGTAGGCGCGGAGCTTGGCCTCTAAGCCCAGCAGTTTTAAGAGCTTGCCCGTCGTGCGGGTGTCTTCGGCAAGAACCAAGTCGGCCTCAACGAGCGCCACTTTGGCACGCTCGGTAATATCCCCGAGGTTGCCCAAGGGAGTCGGGACCAGTACTAGTTTGCCCATTTAGTCAAACCGGGCGTAGACCAGCTTCAAGAAGCGTTCTGCCACGTCGGGGCAGGCGCTCCAGTCGTACTCGGGCTGCAGGGCTTCGACAATGAAGGTTTCGCACTCCGATTTGGACTCGAGGGTCGAGAGGTAGGCCACAACACGCTGGTAGTCGTGGTCGTCTCCGCCAAAAAGGCTTTTGACAAAGGCCAATCGGTCGTTGAGCCCCGCATTCAGAGAGGCGTAGCTGGAGTTCACCGACCGCTGCGGACCCCTTGGCTGCTCGCTTGCTGAGGCTGCAGAGGGGCTCTGTGGTTCGGGCTGCGCCTGCATTGATATTGTTGCGGACTCTGGCTCGAGCTCGTAGGGAGACTCTTGCACGGAATCGGCAACGGGCTCAAAGACAGGCTCGATTTTGGGAGCCTCCTGCATGACAGGCTCTTGGCTCGCGGGCTCTTGGCTCGTGGGCGCTTGGCTCGCGGACTCTTGGGCGACAGCCTCGACGCGCAGGGCCACCGCATCGGCCAGGGCGGCTTCGGCATCGGCTTGGGCCTGGGCAAATTGGGCCTTTGCTACAGTTTGGGCATCCTCCTGAGCCTTGGCTAGGGCCGCATTGGCCGCCGCAAACTGCACTTCAGCCTCGGTCTGAATCGATTGAAGGGCAGCCCGCAGTTTGGCTTGATGGGCAAGCAGCAGAAGGGATTCGAGTTCGCGCAACTGCGCATCACTGGCTACCTCGGATTGAAGCGAAAGGGAAAGCCCAGAAAGGGCCGAATTTAGGTCGAAGCTCATGGTTGAAAGCCGTAGTTTAGCAGAAGTGGAAAAGTACGAAATGTTCCAAGAGCACGCGCCCCGATTTGGGCATATTGAGGTAATCGCTGGCTCCATGTTTTCAGGCAAGACCGAGGAGCTCATTCGCCGGCTCAAACGCGCGCAGATTGCGCAACTAAAGGTCCTGATTGTTAAACCAATAACCGACAACCGCTACGCCGACAACGAGGTGGTAACCCATGACCAGGCGCGCATGAATGCGCTTCCGGTAGCATCCGCACGAGAAATTATAGCCCTTGCGAGCGATTCGGATGTCGTTGGAATTGATGAAGCCCAGTTTTTTGACATGGACATCGTGGCCGTAGCCAACGAGCTGGCCAACGCCGGCAAGCGCGTGGTTTTGGCGGGTCTTGACATGGACTACCACGGCGAGCCCTTTGGCCCAATGCCCAACCTGATGGCCGTGGCCGAGTTCGTTACCAAGGTGCATGCCGTCTGCGTGCGAAGCGGAGAGATGGCCAATTACTCACACCGGCTCACTGCCGACCCCAACCGGGTTATGCTGGGAGACCGACGAACCTACGAGCCCCTGTCGAGGGCGGAATTTGTTCGCGAACGACGCAGCACCAAGTAGGAGCATGACCCCGGCGCAATGGTCCCTAGCCCAACTGGCCTCCCTGATTGGGGCCAAGCTGCATTCTACCCAGCCCGACCGGATCGTTCGCAGAATGGCCAGCGATTCGAGAACGATGCAGACCGAGCCGGCCCTGTTTTGGGCCCTAAGGACCGCCTCGGGCGACGGGCACCGGCACCTTGAAGAAGCGTTGGAGCGCGGCTGCCTCGCCGCGGTAGTATCGGTGCAAGGTTGGGCAGACCACCCGGTCGCCGGCCTCGATGTCTTGGTGGTCGACGACGTTTGGTCGGCACTCTACCTTCTCGCGGCAGCCCATCGAGCCGCATTCACCGGAACCGTCGTCGCAATAACCGGCTCCAACGGCAAGACCAGCGTCAAGGAACAGCTCGCCCACCTCATGGCCGACCCCACCGTAGTGCGCAGCCCGCGCAGCTATAATTCCAGGCTCGGCGTACCCTTGTCGGTCCTTCAGTTTCCTCTAGACGCATCAATGTGGCTTGTCGAGGTGGGCGTTTCGGAGGCTGGCGGCATGGCGCGCTTCACCCCTTGGCTCAAGCCCACGCACGGAATTTTCACCGGAATCGGCGACGCCCACGACGAGGGTTTTGCCAGCCGAGACCAGAAGCTTAACGAGAAACGTTCCCTTTTTGAGGGTGTTACTTCTTTGGTAGTGCCCGAAGACAGGGTTCATGAAGGCATGCAAAGCCCTCTGCGCTCCGAAGGGGGTTTTTGGATCGGCCCCGACGGCCAGCGCTTTGCCCAAGCCCAGGATTCCCAAGCGGAACGCTCCAATGCCTTTCTGGCGCTGACGGCCTGCTACATGCTGGGGAGGGTTCCGCACCATTTTGAAACCCGCCCTTGCGGCCCCCTTAGGCTAGAACGCAGGCCTGCCCGCTGGGGAGGCAGCCTTTTAATCGATCGCTATGCCCTCGACGAGGCCTCGGTAGAAGAGGCCCTCGGGCTCTTGGCTCAAGAAGACAGTCAACCCAGAACGGCAGTGATTTTTGATGCGGACTTTGGCCGATGGCAGTCCGCATTAGTAGGCTGGGCCAAGCGCTACCCCATGATTCAGGTTAACTTGGTTTATCCCCAGGATTCCGCACCAGGAATCGCCCAGTCGGGAGCGGTTCTGCTCAAGGGCCATGGCGTAGAAGCGGCTCTTGAGGCCCGTTTGGCCCGCCAGCACGACAGCCTGGTGGAGATAGATCTCGATGCCCTCGAAGCGAATCTGCGCCATTATCGCTCTCTGCTCCCTCCCCAAACCCGGGTTATGGCCATGATCAAGGCCAATGCCTACGGTCTGGGTGCTGTAGTTCTCGCACGGGCATTAGAGCGCCATCGGGTGCATTATTTGGGTGTTGCCTACCCCGAAGAGGGGCGTGAGCTGCGTGAAGCGGGAATTCGAAGCCCCATAATGGTTCTGAATCCCGGAGACCCCTCTTTTGAATTGATGCTTCGCTACCGCCTGGAGCCTGAACTTTTTAGCTGGGAACGCCTGGCGGCTTTTGCCGAAGCCTACGGCCGATACCCCGAGGCACTGGGCGACGTTTTAGTGCACATTAAGGTAGACAGCGGCATGCATCGCCTCGGTTTTGAACCCCACGAAGGCCAAGCCGTCGCTCAGGCCCTGGCAAAGCTCCCGGGAGTAAGGGTGGCCTCGGTACTCAGCCATTTTGCAGCCGCAGAAGATCCGCTGCATGATGACTTTAGCCGTGCGCAGTGGGAAGCATTCAGCCGCTTTGCCGACGACCTCGAGGGCGAACTTCAGATCAAAGTTTGGCGCCACATGGCCAACACTCCCGCGGTAGCTCGCCATCCTTGGGCAGCCGGAGACATGGTCCGCCTCGGAATCGGCTTAATGGGTGCCTCTCCCGTCGCGAGCGACGCAAAACAGCTTCAGCCGGTGGTTCAGGTGACTACAACCCTGAGTCAGCTGCGCAAAGTCCCGGCGGGACAGGGTATAAGCTACGGCAGCACCGACTCTGCCCCCCACGAACGCCTTATTGCTACCCTCCCGATAGGCTACGCAGACGGAATTCCGCGGGCCTTGAGCAACGGCCGAGGACAGGCCTACGCGAAGGGTCATTTTATGCCCATTGTGGGCAGGGTATGCATGGATATGCTCATGGTGGACGCCACGAATACGGGCCTAAGAGTAGGCGACAGGGTGGAACTACTGGGTCGCCACATTCTGCTCGAGGACGTTGCTAAATCATGCGGAACCATTAGTTATGAGGTACTTACCGGTCTTTCGCCCCGTTTGCCCCGCTTGGCCGCAAACGGTCTTTAGGCTACCTTGGCTCCTGTGGAACGCCTAATCACTGCCTACCTGGTGCGCGCTGCAGTGATTCTCATGCCTTGGTGGGACCTCGGCAGCGGAATCGCCTTTGCGGCTGCAGCCCTGCTCTCGCTGGCCTCCGCACGCGGAAGATGGCGACCCCTACCCGAAGATCTTGCTTTGTGGTCCGGATTTGCCGCCATTGCAGCCAGTGCGCTCTGGACTTCGGCTCCGTCCTTTGAAACCCTGCTGCGCTGGTCTCCCCTGATTTATCTTCCCTTGGCCATGCGCCGGCAGCATCGTGCATGGAGCGGTGGCCTCATTGCGGGCGGAATTCTTTTGGCCCTCGGTCTTTTGGGCAACGGAATAGTTCAGTCCATCAAGGCAGAAAGCCTTAGACCCTTTCTTTACCGTGATTTTGCGGAATTTGCCCACCAGCACAGCTACCTCACGCTTTACCTGGGTCTTGCGGCGGCCGCGCTATCCGCCGACACCTGGTTTCCGCCGGCTCTGCGCAAGGCCACGCTGCTCCTTTTTGCCCTTGTGGTGCTGCTTGCCGGAAGCCGAATGGGCATAGCGGCATTGTCAGTGGGAGGCCTATGGTGGTATTTGGGGCGGACCATGCTGCGCGCAGTGCTTCCCAAAGTACTGGCGGCATGCGCCCTAATTGCAGTGTTTTTAGTGATCCTTCCCTCGGAACGCGGCTTGGGTAAATTCTTGAAGGCGGACCCCTACTGGGCCACTGGGTCAGTGGACAGCCGCGTGGTGCAGGCCAAGGCAGCTTGGAGGCTCATTGAGCAGCAACCCCTATTTGGCTATGGGGTCGACCGGGTGCAGCCCGAGCTCGACCGGGTCTACCGCGAGTGGAACTACCGTTTTGGTATCAAGCGGCAGCTCAATGTGCACAACCAATTTCTTCAGCTTTGGGCGGGCATTGGCCTTTTGGGTATGGGCATTTGGCTAATCGGTCTTGCCTACTGCGCGATTAAATTGAATTGGAACCGAGGGGCGCAGGCTCTTGCCATCACCG